>JAJRUN010000100.1 GCA_024277755.1 Gammaproteobacteria bacterium
CTCGGCCAAGGCCAAAAGACGATCTTTAAAAGATATCAAGCGATTATATGACAGCTTTATCTGCTGCTCTTTTTCTGCGACAACATAATCAAACTCAACCTCACTGGCCCTTAACCTTGCACGCGCCTTACGAACCCCCGCCTGAGTTGCCCCACCGCTATATAGCGGAACAACCAGCTCGATGGATGCAACTGCATCTTTACGTGAGCGAAAATCATCCTCAGAATTCCGATCCAGGTAGCTCAAATTCAAATTGAGCGTTGGGTAATGCTCACTCTTGCGAGACGCCAGATTATACTTGTCTTGACGAATGCGAGCCTGCGCTTCTTTTACACTAAAATTATTTTTAACATCATTTAGCCACTCATCTTCCGTACCAGCAAGAAAATCAGGGCTAACAGTGTTGCTACTTTCAACCCATTCGGCAGGAAGACTGACTTCGGTTCCCGTCAAATTATTCAGTAATGTTTGCGCATCATTTAGATAACTTTTAGCCTGCAGCAAATCACTTCGTGCAAGATCCCGACTGGATTTAACCTGCAACACTTGCAGCCCCCCCCCTACGCCCAGCTCCCTTGCTCGCTTCGCCTGATCCATTTTAAGTTCAAGCGCATCAAGTTTTTGCTTGTTCAAATATACCTGCTGGGCAGCAAGCAAAACCTGAAGATAGCGCTCTGTAACCCTATAGATCAGTTCCTGCTCTGACCGCTTATAGCGATAACCTGAAGCCTCTGCAGTTGCCTCACCTCTCTTGTAGGCTCTATAGGCCGCAGCATTATACAAAGGCTGGCGCAAAGAGATGCGCCAATAGTCATCCTTAAGCTTACCACCCGAACGCGGCTGATCAGGATCATAGTAGGTACTTTCCTGATCAGTATAGATGTTATTGGAGTCTTCATATTGATATACGGCACTCAGACGAACATCCGGAAGCAAAGCGGAAAAGCCTAACTTAGATTCTTCCTGCTCAGCCTGATACGTCCAATATGCCCGCTTGAATTGCGGGTCATAAGCAACTGCCGCCGTAAGGGTTTCAGAAAACCCCTGACCAGCCGCCTCACTGGCTTGAACCAAACCGTGGTTCATCATCAAACAGAGCATAAACCCTGCCAGCTTACGCAAAGCAAAGCTCATTTATTTCTCCTTGAAACTGCGGGCAAAACTGTCTGCAATCGGTTTTATCAGGTAACTAAACATTGTCCTGTCTGCACGACGGATCATCACTTCTGCAGGCATCCCCGGTTTAAGCATCATATTATCAGACATATCTCTCTCACCTTGCTCCGAGACGCGGATACGTACTTGGTAATATGGTGAATTATCACGTTCACTCAGCAACCGATCAGCTGAGACATTAATCACCTCACCCTCAATAATCTTAGTCATCATAGAGTTAAAAGCGCTAAAACGTATATCCACCTTTTGGCCGATATAGACTTCATTAATATCCTGCGTCAGAATTTTAGCCTCAACCACAAAAGTATCCTGCTCAGGCACCAAATCTAGCAATGTCTGACCCGGCTGAACCACACTTCCAATGGTAAGCACCTGCATATCAACAACAATACCCACTTCCGGCGAACGAATCACTGAACGTTTGGCCCGATCGGCGGAAATCTGCAAACCTTCCTGAAAACTATAATAATCATTTTGCGCATTACGAATACGCTCACCCACCTCTTTCAGATAATCCTGTTCTCGCGTAGCTATTTGCAGCTCGGTTTCAGTAATTTGAATTTTTAGACGTGATATGTCCGACTCTAATCGAGCAACATCATTTTTAGTCGCTAAAACAGATCGGTCGAGTTCTCGTGCACGCTGTCCGTCCCCAAGCCCCTCCTCAAACAGAGTAGTGAATGCCTTCTGTTCATCCTGCAACGAAACAATCTTCTCACTCAATATCTCACTTTGCTGCATCAGCCCTGTAATCTGCTGTTGTATTTGCTCTATCCGGTTCTTCAGTGCATCACGCTCTTGCATAAAAGCTTTCAGTCGAGCCTTATGTAATTGCTGCTGCTGATCCAATGCATTCTTAATATCAACATCCTGCATTGCATGCTCAAGCAATTCATCACTAAAGGTCAGTGTAGTATTAAAATTCTGCTCAGCAATCAGGCGCTCTAATTCAGCTTTCGTGGTCAATAGGCGTTTTAGGCTACTGACCTGTTGCGCTGCAAACTGGGTAACATCTAACTGAATAAGCGGATCTCCTGCATCAACAAGATCACCATTTTTAACAAAAATATTTTCTACAATCCCACCTTCATAATGCTGAATAGATTTACGATGACTATCCACCACCACCTCACCTGATGCAATAACTGCGCTGGCCAGTGGCGCAAAAAATGACCACAGAGAAAAACCACCTAGGGTAATGAGCAAAAAAACCAGACCAAAATTAATAAAACGGCCATCATCTGTTGGAACATCTGAATCATTGGCTGCCTCACCTTGGCTTTTTCTTTCCTCAAAGGTTGCAATAGAAGTTGTTGCCCCGTTAGCACCACCCTCTTCACCCACAGGCATATCGATTTCGTCACTTAATGACTGTGGCGCATCATCAGCAGACACACTCTCGTTGCCTGGTTCCAGCTCACTGGCATTTTGTGAACCCTCACCTTGGGCACTATTAGCATCTATGTTTCTGCTCATTGTTTATCTCAACTTTCTTATAACCCAGGCAATAGGCCTTATATTGCCACGACCACTGCGTAGTGATTATTTCTACACGTTAGAATTAGCAATTTGAGGCTGCTGTCCTGCCTTCTGGGCAGCAAGCTTCTGCATAACTTCATCACGAGGACCAAAAAACTGTACTTGTCCTTCGCGTAAAACCAGTAGTTTATCTATATATCGCAAAATTGATGTTCTATGACTAATCACAAAGACAGTCGCCCCCTCCTGCTTCAATATCTGCATAGTATTTGAAAGTGCTGCCTCACCCTGCTCATCAAGATTTGAGTTGGGCTCATCCAACATAATGATTTTTGGTGAGTTATAGAGTGCTCTGGCAAGGCCAATACGCTGACGCTGACCACCGGAAAGAGCACCCGAATCAACACCTATAGACGTATCATAGGCATCGGGAAGTTTCAATACCATTTCATGTACACCAGCCTTTTTGGCCGCATTGACAACCTTGTCAGGATCAATATCACTAAAGCGGGCAATGTTTTCGCTCACCGTGCCATTAAATAACTCAATATCCTGTGGTAGATAACCGATATGTGGACCAAGCTCATCAGAGTTATAATGCTGAACTTCTGCAGCGTCAATCCGTACTGCACCACCTGCTACGGGCCAAATACCCAGCATCGCTCTGGCAAGAGTTGACTTACCTGCAGCACTCGGACCGACAATACCTACCTGCTCGCCAGGCAACACTTCAATATTTACACCTCGTATTGCTGCTGTTTTAGAACCAGGCGGGACAACCAGCAAGTTTTCCATTGTCACACGACCCTCAGGTGTTGGCAGTTGCATATTACGCTGATTGGCTGGAATTCTGGTTAGCAGCTTTTCCAAACGTCTATAAGCAATCCTGGCATTATTAAAGCCAGACCAGCTATTGATCAGTAAATCCATCGGTGCAAGCGCACGACCAAGCAGAATGGTACCGGCAATCATCATGCCTGCAGACATTTCATTTAAGACCACATAATAGGCACCTAAACCCAAAATCATAGATTGAAATATCAGCCGTAATACTTTACTGAGATTAGTAAATATCCCAGCCTTGTCGCTAGCGGCAGTTTGTTTTTCTAAAAAGCTCTCATGCTGTTGATGCCAGCGCCCCATAATTTTAGGCAGCATCCCCATGGCATGGAGAACCTCGGCATTACGTAAATTACTGGTCGCAAGGTTTTGCGCCTTGATGTTTTCGCCGTTAGCTTCGCTGAGCAAATCCTTGGTTGTACGCTCATTAAATACTGCAACACAAAACAAAATCACAGCAGCCGCGATAGCAAACCAGCCGAACGACGGATGAAATAAAAATAAGATACCAATATAGATTGGCAGCCATGGCGCATCAAAGAAAGCAATCACGCCGTTGCCCGTCATAAATTGACGCACTGAAGTAAAATCACTCAATGGTTGAGCAGTTCTACTTTCTGGATCACGAATACCCATCTCAAACATTGCAGCATAAACACGCTGGCTCAAATTCTGATCCAGTTGGTTGCTTACACGAACCAATATGCGTGAGCGAACCCATTCAAGCACACCCATCACCCCAAACATGAAAAGCATGATTAAGGTTAGAAATAAGAGTGTTTCAAGGCTGCGCGAAGTCACTACTCGGTCATAGACTTGCAACATATAAAGAGGAGCCGTCAGCATGAGCAAATTAATAAACAAACTAAAAAATCCAGCCGCGAAAAAGCCCCTTTTACTCGACTTAAGCGCTTCTTTTACATCATCTGTCAGGGTTACATCACTCATACTGTTCTCAATGTATATATCGTCTTGCCAATCATACCGTCCTGGTAGAATAGTTATAATCAAACAAGAACGTAAAGGGGATAGCTTTTATTCCCCCCCCAATTTATGGGGCTATCAGGATAAAAAACAAGGGGGTAGGAAGATAGAGAAATTAAAGAGCATTTAAAATGAAAACAACTCTTCTTTTTCACCAAACAACTCATCCAGATCAGGCATCTCTATCGATTGAATTTTCACATCATTGTTATTTTCCATTTGTCGATAAGCCGTCTGCAACTGTGCCAGGTCTTTCAATCGAGCTTCAGAAAATTGCTGCCCATAGACAAGACTTAACGCACCCGTTTGATTGAGTGATGCAAGCTGATCACCGCTTAACCCAGCTAACGCCTGCGCATCAATGTGATAAAGACCTTGCAAGGTTTTGTTTTGAAGCTGATTATTCTCACCCGGCTCTGAGAACGAAATAGGCCACTCAACAATAAGGCCAGCCTCATCAAGTTGCTTACAGAGGTTCATTGTCGTCTGCCTATTTTTCAAAGTTTCTACCAAAAACACAAGAACCTTCTGAATTTGACTGGCAAGTTCAGACTTGTCATCAAAAAACTTTATATCGTCATCTGCAGGTTCAAAAATAACCGCGTCACTATCAATACACAGCTGCAGTTCGCTGCTATTCTCGCCGAGCTTTAACGCAAACGGTTGCGCCCGGTAAAACGCAGGCATATAGCCACGCAACCATCTACCATTCGGCAAAATGAAGAAGTTTCTATCGGACGTTAAAGACTGCAAAGCCACTAAATCAAAACAGGCCTCATCACCGATGATTGACTTCCGAAAAGCAAGGCACATCTGAGCCATTGCATTCGCAACCTCATCCTTCAAAATAGGCACCAGCGACATCTCAGCAGCAAACTGAAAGCTTTTTAATGGTGAATAACCAGCATTCTTATGCAAGTCAGGTTGAAGGGTAATAAAGCTCGCCATTAATCGATCTCCATGACCAATAGGTTATAATTAGCACATATACATGCCCCGCTCACATAATGTAAACTCGCATATAACATTCTCAAAAAAAACCTCATCCAAACGTATTAAAATATTTGGACAAGGCAATATTTATAGTATTTAAATTAGTGCGTGGTTGTTTCAGCAACCTTGTCCGTACTTGGGCTATTTTCTTCAGCCAGTAATGCATCATCACTCATCAACGATGGCAAAACCCCTAAATAGGCTGATCTCGCAGTTCGCGCTAACGCAAGCTCTGCTTCGAGCTGTGTAATTTTCTTGTCACAAAAACGTGCTGACTCGATCTTATCCTTTGCTTCCGAACTTAGCTTCTCAAGATCGTATAACTTACCGTCAAGATTTAACGTCGCCATCTGCTGTACTCTCCATCAATCTGTATTTTTTTAGGGTGCTCATCTTAGCGTAATTAACCAGCCTTGTCTCGACCTCATAAATATACAGCCATAAAAAAAAGCCCCACTGCAAAAACAGTGAGGCTTTAATCTAGCAACACAGATACCCTAAGGCATCAGCGAACTAACACCAACTTAGATAATAACGTTGGCTGCTGAGAAGCCAGTCAACTCATTACCGAAATCGAGAGTACCAAGCAATGTAGCACTATCGAAGTCATTATTAGTGTTGCCGGTGTCCGCAGAAGTGAGAGAGAATACTTTGTATTCACCATCATTCGCTTCGTTCTCAACCATAACAATACTCTGACGAGTACCACCAACCAGATCAGCAATAGCGCTAGCTGCATCCAAGGTACCTTCATCAATGTTGGCGTAGTTAGCAGTACCAGTATTTGTACTGTTAACAGCTGCCAGCAGTTCAGAAGCAGTCAGCCCCGCCCAAGTGTCAGTCGCAGTAGCAGTGAAGTCATTAATGATAACAACCTCATTCGCTGTTACTGAGCTGTCACCGCCTGCTGCAGTTACTGAGTTAAAGCTATCAGCAATTGTAACCTGCGAAGCAGTGCTATTTGTAGCACTAGTCATGTTGGTCAGGTAGGCAGAGAAGTCCAGCATATCCATGCCAGTGCCTGTTGTTACAAAGTTCAGGATTGAGTTAGTACCAAACGTTCCGTCGATAACCAATGTATCACTTGAATTAGCATCAGTACCCAACACCACAACGTTGTTACCCGCACCCAGGTTAATGGTGTTATCACTGTCAGTCGCACTTGCGTTACCCGCAACCACTTCTGTACCACCAGCATCTGTCGCCAATGACAGATCATCCAGTGCATTGCTTGTGGTGTAGTTGTCAACCGCAGCATCCAATGCAGTCTGCAACGCGCCATCAGTGTATGTCGCCGCTGAATTGTTATTCAGGTCAGCCAACAGCGTTTTCAGAGCTGTTACATCACTAGAAGCCAGGTTTGATACAGTTGCAGCATTAACAGTGATCGCCAGATCACCAACAACAAAACGACCATCTACAAGAGAAGTAACAACCAGCGTATTATCTGCGCCATCTGCAGCTACCAAGAACTCTTGCAACACATCATCAGAATTGATTGCTTCTTTAATGGCCTGATTGATAGAACGCTCATCCCCAAGGTAATCAGATGTTGGAATCGTAACAGTGCTTTCGAAACCATTATCCATGGCAGTAGAAACACCGTCAGTCACACCAGAATCACCTTCGAAGGTTGCACCAGAGAAGGTCACTGTCACGGTTGAGCCAAACAACAGTGTGTTTGTTCCCGTTGACAATGGCTGACCATCAAGATCATCACGCTCAGTGTTGGCAGCATTGATCACCCATGTAGCAGCATTCGCATCAGCAGCTATTTCACCAGCCGTTGTTTCTGCCACAACTGTTGCCGCAGAAACACCACCATCGGTGTAAGTAGCTGTTGCAACATTACCCAACGATGCATTTGAAGTGATGGTAACAACGTCGTTTGTAACGGTAACAGTGAAGTTAGTACCCAGCGCCGCATCAACAGCCGCCTGCACTTTGATAGCAACCTGCTCAGCAGTATCACCAGCAGTCAAAGCTACATCGATTTCAGTCTCATCAGTCAAAGAACCATCGCCATCGGTATCAACCGTTACTTCAACAGAGCCAGACCAGTTAGCAGCCGTTGTGGTAATGGTTTGCACCTCGGCAACCGCAGAAACCGCGTTAGCGCCATTCGCACCTGCGGAAAGCTGACCAGCCGTTGTGAAGTTGACAGCAGCAGCAGACAGGTTGCCCGTAATCGCGCTACCAGTGAAATCACCAACAGCAAGATTTGCACCCGCAACACCAGTCAAAGTAGACAAATCAGCACCAGCAACTTTGGCAGTCAACTGAACCCGGCCAGCATTAAAATCCACATCTGTTACGGTGAAATCGGCGAAGGTCGCCGCTGCAAACTGTGTCGCTGCCTCATCCAGCTCAACATCACCATCGCCATCAGTATCGGCTAACGTTACGTTGGTGCCGTTAAATGTCACCACCGCGCCAGCAGCAATCGCGCCAGCCTTACCAAATGTGACATTGGTGACTTCCTGTGATGCTGCCGCAGCATTAACACCAGCAGTCGTCACTGCCAGAGTTCCTGTTGATTCAGTACCAACACTTTCGTCAACGGTGATTGCAGCAACGTTACCGTGCGTTGCTGTAGCAGCATCAATGGAAGTATTATCAAAGGTGAATGTCACAACACCGCCCGCCGCGACAGCACTACCGCCATCGGCAGTAGTAAAATCACCCGTATTATTCAAGGCACCAGCCACTGCATTAGCAACCTGAGTCGCCGTCCAACCACCTGTAAGCGCCACATTTGTACCTTGAACAGTGATATCACCACCCAAAGCGCTAGCAGCTTGGAAGGTCAGGGTTTGAACTTCATTCACACGTGCAGTTGCACCCATAACGCCGTCATTATTTGCGTAAACCGTGTCATTACCACCCTGGGTATTGATGATGAAATCACCTTCGCCTGTAGTTGTAACCGTATCGTCACCCGAACCGGTGTCGATAGAGGCATTAGCCAGGTCTTTCTGGTCATTCAACCAGTTAGCATCCAGCTGACCTGCAACATAATTATTGAAATTGGTTGTTACAACGTCATCACCGCCGCCCGTTGCAATTTCCAGAAGCGCATCTTCGTGGGCAATCGTTTCTTCCGAGAAAGTCAGGTTAAAAGTATCGTTGCCTGAACCCGTCATGTAAGAGAACGTGACATTATCGGCTGAACCATCATTGGCAGTATCAGCCAGATCGAGAAACTTGGCACGAGAATCATTGACTTCGACAGTCAGATTGACGTTACCTTCCATTCCTGACGCATCAACAACACGAACATCACCCAATGCTTCATTAGTAAAATCACCAACATTGTCGATGCGCAGATCACCAGTAAAACCAGTGTCATTGGTAATGTTAATGACTTCCAGCGTGTTGTTGGTAGATGTAATTGAGTTCAACCAGCTATCACCCTGAACCACAACATTAAACTGCTGAATACCCGCGGTGCCCGAAGTACCGGCATTATTTGACATCTCACCAGCGATAAAATCACCGCCCTTAGAACCACTGCCGACTTCATCAAAAATAATGTCTGTTTGCGTCAATTCACTTGAAGTTGCTGGCGCAACCGTGCTTTGTGAAGTATGCAGGTTAGAATCTGCAGGCAGATTACCACTTGCGATCCAGCCACCTATACCCAGTTCTTCAGGACCACTGTTCGTCAGAACAATAGTAGTACCTTGATACGAATTACCGTCATCAGAGTTAATTGCCGAGAAGCTTGAACCCAGGCTTGCAGTAATTGTTGAGTAACCCTGTGAATCCAACAGTGAGTTGATTGCTGTTACCAACGCTGAATAAGTAGTCGTTACAGCCGTCACACCTGCTGTGTCGTCAGGAATATTGACTGTTGCACCATCCATTGTGAATGAAACACCTACATACGGATTGTTTGCCAGTACGCCATCACCACTAGCAGCACCTTCCAGATCAATCAATTCCAGAAACAGCTGTGAACCTGCAGTCGTAGCCCCTGGCGCTGTAATGTTATCGAAATAGACTTCGAGATCAACACCAACACTTGGATCAGAATCACGCCAGCCGATAGTAACATCGCTACTGCCCGCCTGAATATCTTCAATAACCAATGAAGCGCGTTGATCAACACCCCAGAATTCTACAGTGCCGTTCATGTCCTGCGCATCGATCTGAACATTATGACCAGCGGCCGCATTTTCTGGATCATTCTCACCACCGCCAGCGCCAGCGTCATCTTGAACGCGGAACTGAGCAACTTCAACAGATTCGGTTTTCAGTGAAATTGCGAAGTTTGCTGAATCACCTATCTCTGCCAACAGCGTGTCAGTACCGGCACCGCCATTAATCATATCACCAGACTGTGCTGTATTTTGATTATCAAAGATCCACGCAGTAAAACCATCGTTACCGGCAGAGCCAGTCAGATTGTCCTGACCAGTGGTCAGGCTCTGCATACCTGAATCGAGGTTGGCATCGATCAGGATTTTCTGATTAGTCACTGTTGTTGCATCAGAAGTTACGTTGGCAACAACTGCTTGCAGTGAAGCCAGGTCAGAAGCGGCATCAAGCTGAGTTGTTGCAAAGTAAGTAGCAACATCAATCTTGTTTTCCAGCGCTTGTACCGCTGTGCCATAGATAGGGTCAGACGTGCCAGCAGTGTTCAGCAGGTAGTCGACAGCGATATTAACTGTTGCGCCGCGAGAGTTGCTCACCAGAAGCGCTTCAACTGCGGTAATTGCATCTGCCAGTTCAGAAGCGCTTGTGTTGCCATCGAGGATAGTGGTTGTGAATTTTGTTGCGAATTGACTGTCAGTCAAGAAATCCGGGTAGATTGATTTGAACTCGTCAGATCCTGCGAATGAATCGGCCAGTGAAGCGACTGTTGCGCCACCATTAATTGCGTCTGCAAATTCTTGCAGCAATGTCGCAGACGGTGCCGCATCAAACATACCTACTATTAGGCCTATTACTTCATTTTGTTGTTCAGCTGATATAGCCATTTAAAAACTCCTTGATCAAAGGTTATTTAAAACTTTTTATTTAAAAAACACACTTACTTGATAAAAGTTAACAATATTAGTCTTTTTGTATATACTTCAACTATCTGACTAACACTGCCACTAATAAAATTACTGCTAAATTGAAACGTTTAGGCTACATGCATGCATTTCCCCCTAGCGCTATGCAGAGGATAGATGCTGAAAATGAGGTCGTCAATAGTTTATTGACGCAAATACAGTCACCTGTGCACTCTTTCTTCATTAATTTCTCCACTTCCTTGTCAGAGCACTGACGTTTAGTTGCGATAATCTTTGTGAAAACCCTTAAAGCCTGAAACCTTGAGCAACATCCATATCGGCCAGCCATTATGTTTCTTGAGCCGGATTATCAACTAGGAGCCATTCTAAAGCTGTTTTTTTGTTACATGCAACCTTTTTGTTGCTTTTTGTGACTTATTTGTCAATTTGCTTAGCCCTTTTTCGCACATTCACCACCTCAGCCGCTGGCACCAATAATATTTTTTGGCACGCAAAGGTGCGGTGACTCGCCAACTAAGCGTCTTTGTTGTGGCCTCCAGATTTTGTTGTGTCCCCTCTAACGCCCACTTAAGCCCCGCCAGCCGCCCGGAAGCAACCTCTTGTTCTGCCCGCAATAAGGCCAGGGAGTGATGATCCGGCCTGTAGTCAGATCAGGCGTTTTTGTCTGCAGACGTTTAGTCAGCGCTTCTGCCATTCCCTCCAACTGCAATAGTTCACCATCTTGCAGCCCCATGAATGTTGGCGCTGGATATCCAAGCACCTCTGCGGCCCGAACGGATTACTGCCGATGCTGCTCAGCTTTGGCTTGCCGCTTTTGCTCAGCCAGCTGAGCATCAAGCGTTGACCACTCGTTTCTCAGCACTCCATCTGTGAAAACAATAATTTCGATCTCTGCTCCCGTTGCGGCCATTTGAGCCAATGTGCCACCACAGCCAAAAACCTCATCATCAGGATGCGGAGCCAACACAACCACCCTTTTCCCGGGTAATGTCTTTAGGCATTCGTAGGGAGTGAAAAAGTGCTCAAGATTCATCGAAAATCACTATCCCCCCCTAGCAGCCACCAGCGGTCTTTGACCCGCAACGCGTGCTCAGAACCATTTATATTACAACCCGGGATAACCACCTCTGTAGGATTGACCTCTGGCACTGTTTCAGCAAACCACTCCAACGCACTGGGCGTTGCCCAGGCAAATACACCTGACGCCTGACCTGCCGCTGCAATTTGCCTGGCGGCAGACACTAGCGCTGGCACGGAGGAACGCGTGCCAATCAAATCCAGCAATTCCAGCGTTTGGTTTGGATGGTGTTTCATTACCAGCAGGCCAAGCACCACAGGGGTAAGCCCGCCTTCTGATGGCTCTGAAACAAAATAAAGCTGGTAGCCTGCCTGTGGTTTATCTATATATCGGTGTTTTATCCACTGACTATCACGACAGCCAATAGCAACATCATTTACACCTTGTTTCATCGCCTGCCAGAGCACATCAACCTGTTGCTGCCAGCAGGGCTGTTTGACAGCATCGACCGACCGCACTATGTAAGGCTGACTTTCTGTGTCAGACAAGGGCGCCCAGTGCAGTTCCAGTATTTTATCTACTATATTATAGAGACCGCGTATGACCCCCACTTTACAGGCGCGCTCGTTAGGGAAGCCAAAAGCCAACGAATAACGCAGCCCCGGCCCCACTCGCGGAGTCAGGTATTCCTTCATAACCAGCTGAAACGGGCCTTTTTTACCCAGGATGCCGCGCACATCCCTGGCAACCATAATATCCCCCATTTGCACCATACTCTCAGACTGGCCGAACACTAGCCCCGCACGGGGTATGCCGCCGCTAAACGCAACCAACCTGTCGTGTTCAAGCACAACTGAGCCTGGGGTATCGGCAAAACGATATTTCCAGCGCCAGACAAGAGGGTTCAAGGCATAGCCAAACACCTGTTCAAACAGTGCCAGCAAATCGGTTTGTGGTACTGCGTCGGCACTGGTTGAGCGCCAGCGAGAGCCTGCGGCTACGAGAGACTGATTCGCCCCGGCATCAGCACTCTGCCAGCGGTGTGGCAGATAGACAAAGCCACGCTCTTTGTTTGGTTGACTGACATGCAGGGTAATAGCGGGATCAGCTTCATCATGCAGAAAGACGCCGCGCTCGCAAAACAACAGCACACCGACATAGTAAGTGCCCTTTAGGAGGGGCAGGCGCTCATAAACAATTTGAATCCGGCCATTGCCTTGCGAGTCGATAAGCGGATTAATCCCATCCACCCAACTGCCACAGCTGGTAATCAACTGGCCTGCAGCGCTATGAATGACTACGGCAACCTGAGGGACTTCATCAGCCAGAGTAGTCTGAAATTCAATATCCAGATGTAAATCACTTGCTCGACTGGTCAGCTTTAGTGTTTTTCCACTCACGCCGTCGGCGGTGGCTGTAATACGGGTAAGCCGGGCACCACTGCCCAGCCCAGGCTCTTGCGAGAGAGGCATATCCTTGTTTTCAGGTTCCGGTTCTGAATGAGGGCTTGCGACATTTTCTGCCTCACCGGCGTCTTCCTGCACCACCTCGTTCTGAATGCCGTCAGCGGCAGGAACTGAGGTATTGCTGCCGTCAAGCTGATCAAGAAAACTTTGGTACTCCGGCACAATCTGCTCAGGCTTGCCAGCGGCTCGAATTTTGCCCTGCTCTAACCAGATGGCCTGAGTACAAAGCGCCTCTACCTGATACAGCGAGTGCGAGCAAAACAAAATGGTTTTTCCTGCATCCCGCATTGCCATAATGCGCTCGAACGATCGCCGCGCAAAATCACCATCGCCGACCGACAACGCTTCATCAATCACCAAAATATCCGGATCAACACTAATGGCGACCGAAAAGGCCAGGCGGACGTACATGCCACTGGAATAGGTTTTGACTGGCTGTTCAACAAAAGAACGAACCCCCGAAAAATCAATGATATCTTCAACCTTGTCATCGATCTCCTTTTGATTAAGTCCCATAATGGCAGCAGACAAATAGATATTTTCACGGCCTGTGAACTCTGGGTTAAAACCAGCGCCCAACTCCAGCAAAGCGGCAATACGGCCATGAATATTAAGTTCGCCTGACGTTGAGCTAAGAGTTCCGCAAATAAGCTGTAACAAGGTGGATTTACCCGCTCCATTGCGCCCCACCAACCCAAGCACTTCTCCCTTGGGCAACTGAAAACTGACATTATCAAGAGCACTGTATTCTTCATAAAACTTGCACTTGTGACCAAACAGAACCTGCTTCAGCCTGTCAGAAGGGGTTTTATACAGGTGATAGACCTTGCTCAGACCGTAAGCCTCTATGGCCATGCTCGACGCCATCTCTTTACTGCTGCCCAGCGGTTCAGCCACTGGATATTCAGAGGACATCGGCAAACCCCCTGCGCGTTTTATGGAAGCAGGCAGCCCCCAGCAACGCAATGCCGATAGACACAAGCTGGTAAATACCCAGCGCGACAAAGTCCGGCCACTCAGCCTGAAGCACAACCGCCCTGGTGGAGTCAATAATGACCGCCAGCGGATTCAGCAACATGAAGTCCTGCACAAACGCTGGCAATGCCGTAATCGGATAAAATATCGGTGACAAAAACATCAAGGGAGTAAGAATCAAACCCACAATGTGCCCCAAATCGCGCAGATAGACACCAAGAGATGACAGCAGCCAGCCAAAGCCTAAAAGCACAGGCAGAAATGCAAGACCAATCAACGGCAAGGCGACGAGATGAACTGTTAACTCTCCGCGAACGATTAAAGAGGCTGCAACAAGCACCAGCAGGCTCAGCCCGGCAAAAAAAGCAGACGCCCCAACACTCACCCAGGGAAGAACGGACAAAGGAAAGATCACCTTTTTAACCATGTTAGGTTGCTCAGATATCAGGCTAGGCGCCCGCCCAACCACCTCACTAAAAAGGGTGAAGACGATCAAACCGCAAAACAATTGCAAGGCAAATTCAGCATCGCTATCGGCCGAATTTCCGGGCCATTTGGCATTAAGCACGGTACGAAACACAAAGGTGTATACGGCCAGCATGGCTATCGGCGTCAGCAACGCCCAACCCAACCCCAGCCATGAACCTTGAAATTTCTGCCTGATTTCGCGCGCAACCAGCCGGTACAACAATCCCTTATGCTGCGCCGGGAAAAAATACTCTTTTAGCCATTTGGCTCTCACCATATCACCCTCATCAATAACCGCCGAATTATACCTTCATTAACAAGGGTGCGCACACTAGCATTTAGACTTTTGCAGCACAACGCGCACTCGTCCGTGCCTGCAAGGTTGCACAGAGACTCATTCGCTTATTAGAACCATTCTGAGCTTATGCTATGCTTCCGAACCTGTAACAAACGTGGGCTATAACAGCCACATTTCCACTATTCGTGACTGCCATTGATTCATTTTTCAGCGCTATGAATTTAAGATGAAAATAAACTTATCGAATAAACACACCGTATGGCTTGGAATATTTATCTTTGCTGCCATTGCGAGTGCACTATACATTTCTACCAAGCCAACCCTGAAAGAGCAACCCAGCCCCACCCTGGAAGAGCGACCTCCTAATAAAAAAATCGGGTTCTTTTCACCTGGCCATCTTGGCTCATTTGTTCCGCATGTGAACTTTTCAATGCTGAACCTTAACCTCATGTATGACCAGGAAACAAAGCATCTACGAGTCAACTTAGATTTTCTTAAAAAAAACCTTGAGTATGCAAGCAACTATGATCACCGTATTCACTTAGACTTAGGGCCGGTGATTACCGACCGTAAAGAACCTGAAAGCCTAAACAGCCATTACAAAAACAACCAGGGCGAAAAACTCAAAAAAAGGTTCAAACTGGGGGGAGCCTATAAAGTTAGAAAAATAATTACTGACGAAGAAATTGAGAAACGCCTACTAGGGTTGGGTAATACACTCAAACTCTACCAGGATAATATCGGGGTCATTTTCATAGCCGATGAACCTTACTTAAACGGGATTACACAAGTTGAAGTCAACCGGGCAGTCCGCACCATAAAAAAGTTATTTAAAAAGAGCGGTATCGATGGATTGGAATTTGGGATCATTTTTGCCTCCGGACTCTTTGACGCGAACTTTGCCAAACACATCAACCGTCAGATGATGAACTATGTTGATGGCATTGACCAACACTACCAAAAAAATAAATTTCTACTTACAAAAACAGGAACTGAAGCGGAAAATTTTAAGGCCTGGGTTAATTCTATCGAAAAACTTAAACTCACGACTTATGACAGTGCCAATAACATCTATCTGGGAGGCGGCATACCAACTGAGCTTGATGTTGTTGCGTTCAACTTCTATTTATCAACACTTTTATTTGATCAAATACATGAGCACACACTGCATTATTTCGCCACCTCGCTAGCAATTGAATCATGCCAGAAATTTACCAACAAAACCCTTTCCAGCCTGCGAAATAAGCTGTCTTTTATTCAGGATGGTCCTATCACCGCAGGGCTTGATATCTATGAAAATGACAAAGCATTACTGGATGAAATATTTAACTGTCGAATGGCTGGAAGTATGGAGCTCCTCGACAAAGCACTACAAACTTTTCCCAAACCACCCAAGCTGGTACTGATTGGCGAATCCAGCGCTAATGGCGTTCTGGAATTTGATAGTCAGGGTAAAGCTGAGCCTAACCAGCCCGAATTACTTGTTGAGCAACGCATCCTCGACGAGGTTAAACGTAGCTACCGTTACTATGTCTCAAATATCGACAGGTTCAACCAGGGGTTAATGTATTTTTTGTATCCCGATAGCTTTGACTTTACTATTGACCTTTTTATTAGTGGCGCAGAGAGCGCAAAATCTGTAACTGATTTTATTTATAGCCATACCAACGCACCCGCCCAACGTCAGACGCAGTTGCTTGACATCAAACCAGTAAATGAACAATGGTTGAACCCACTGGCCTTTAAAGAGATCACCGAAAATAAAAAAGAACTACTTGCCAAGGCCCATACAGACTTTATTATTCCATTGCTAAACAAAGTCAAAAACAATGAGCTTAAACGTGAAAGGGCAACACTGACATCATCATCATCCGCACCCGATACTGTATCGGCACGCATTGAGAATGGCCATTTGCACCTTCGTTATATTCCACCTGGTGCGGGCATCGTTATTATTGATGTTCACCTAAAGACAGAGAGACACGAAGAATTCAATCAAATAACAATTAATATATTAGAATGAGACCTTTGCACGAAAAATAGTATTCGTTCCAACAAGGCAAAAATGATCGATAAACCGGAGTTTACTGGGTAAATGAGGATTTTGAGATCACTTTTAACGCCGCTGGGGCGGAAAATTTGAATCGTGCAAAGATGTCAGAATAGCCCAACACAATCGATACTCGATCATACCACTATACATACGAGCAGTTAAAAAAACCGCATAGACAGGTCAATTGCACGAACATGCTTGGTCAAGGCTCCCGTCGAAATGTAATCAACCCCGGTTTCCGCCAGCTTGCGCAGATCATCCAGGCAGACATTACCCGACACCTCCAGTTTGACCTGCCCCTGGTTAATGAGCACCGCTTCACTGATTTGCGCCAGACTGAAATTATCGAGCATAACAATGTCAGGCCCAGCCGCCAGTGCCTCACGCAACTCTGACAGGCTCTCCACCTCGACTTCAACCGGTTTTCCCTGGGCATAAGGCCGAACCCTGGTCACTGCGGCGGTAATCGAGCCGGCGGCAAGGATGTGATTTTCTTTGATCAACACCGCATCATAAAGACCGTGACGATGGTTAAAACAACCACCACAACTCACTGCATATTTCTGCGCCTCACGCAGACCGGGAATGGTCTTGCGGGTATCAAGAATTCTGGTCTTCAAACCAGCCACCGCTTCAGCATAACGCTTTGCCTCGGTGGCGGTGGCTGAAAGCGTTTGCAGAAAATTCAATGCCGTGCGCTCACCGGTCAATAAGGCACGGGCTGTGCCGCGCAAACGAAACAACTCTTGATCAGCCGCTACCTTGTCGCCTTCTTGCACCCGCCATTCAATTTCAACACGACTATCAAGCTGTGCAAATACTTCATCCACCCAGGGACGGCCACAGATCAATGCGTCTTCGCGACTGATCACAACCGCCGAGGCCATGGCATCAACCGGAATTAAGGCGACCGTCAAATCACCACTACCAACATCCTCAGCCAAGGCAAAGCGAACGTTCTGTGTAATCGTTTTTGTTAAATCCATCTGCATTACTCTTTTGTTTCCATCACCTGCTTGACGAAGGGTATGGTCAGGCGGCGCTGTTCGGCCAGCGAATGCTGATCCAGCATATCCAACAATTCGAACAGTGCTGAGGTCTGACGCTGATAATGGCGCAACAAATAACTGGCAACATCGTCTGGCAATTCAAAACCACGACTATCGGCACGCTGTGTCAGGGCCAAGCGCTTTTCATCATCACTCATGGCCTGTACTTGATAAACCAGCCCCCAACCAAGGCGTGATTGCAGGTCAGGCAACAACAAACCAATCTCAGACAGAGGCTTGTTGGCGGCCATCAATAACCTGCCAGCGCCGGTGTCGCGAATGCGGTTATACAGATTAAACAAGGCCGTTTCCCAGGCCCTATCACCGGCAATGGCATCAACATCATCTATTGCCACCAATGATGTTTGCTCCAGCCCTTCCAGCATTTCAGGGGCAAACTGGTCGGCCTGGCTCATTGGCAGATAAACGCTGCTCTCCCCTTTGGCAGTCAGCGAATGACAAGCCGCTTGCAGCAAATGACTCTTGCCTGCTGACTCAGCCCCCCAAAGAAATACGAATTGTTCTTCCGGGTTTTTCAGGCTTGCCAGCAACTGCTGATTAAGCAACGAGGCCAGGAAGTTTTCATAGCTTGCACCTTCTCGCAACCACATACCCAGCGGCAATTGTTTTACTGTATTTGTTGCCGACATCAATCAATCCTGCTTCTTATCTACATAAAGCTCACTGCTGACATAGCGTTCATGGGCATGGCTCAACAACACCATGATCACTGCCGCCGCCGGCAAGGCCAATAATACACCAACAAAACCAAACAACTGACCGCCCGCCATCACCGCAAAAATCACAGCCACCGGATGCAAACCAATGCGATCACCCAGCAAATAAGGCGTGAGTAAAAATGACTCCAGCATTTGGCCAAAACCAAACACCAGAAACACATAGAAGAGATGAATGGCATCCTGAAACTGCATCAAGGCAGCCACACCTGCCACCAACATGCCGAGGATAAACCCCAGATAAGGCACGAAGCTGACCATACCCGCCAGCATGCCGATCAGAAAGGCCATCTCCAGCCCTGCCAGCCACAATCCGAGACTATAGACCGTGCCCAGCGCCAACATCACCAGCAATTGGCCATGCATAAAGGCACCGAGCACCTCGTCACAATCGCGGGCCAGGCGTACCACCGTTTGTTCGGCACGACGCGGCACCAATTCATGCAAACGCGCCACCAGCAAATCCCAGTCGCGCAACAGATAAAACGTCAGTACCGGGATCAACACCAGGTTGGCGAACCAGCCCAGCAGCGTCAGACCAGAGCGCGACACAGAGCCCATCAAGCCGGCGGCCACCCCACCCACCGATTGCCAGTGACTGCTGAACGCCTGCTTAAGACTGTCCAGATTCCAGACTGGAATCTCAATTGAAAACTGTGCCTGCAACCAGGGCAATACCGTGCCCTGCAACCGATCGATATAGGCGGGCAATTTTTTCAGCAGAGCGACCAACTCCTGTTGCAGGGCAGGAACAACAAACACCAGCAACAAAAACAGGCCCAGCAGCAAACCACAAAAAACAATCACCACGGAAACACTGCGCGATAACTTGCGCGTTTCCAGAATATCCACCAGCGGATCCCCAAGATAGGCCAACGCGGCAGCCACCAAAAACGGGAACAACACCGGTGCCAGCAGATACAACAGCGCCAAAAACAGCGCAGCACTAAGCAACCCAAACATTTTTTGTGTATCAGTCATCGACATAGCAATCAGTGTCGCCCTGCTTTAAGGTGATAGGCCTTGCGCCCCCAGATCCAAACATAATCCAGACCGCTCAGAACGGTAGTGACGGAAACGCCATAGACCAGCCACGTCAACAAGTCAGCCGGCAACGGGTATAAGCCATGAGACAACACCAGAGCCAAAACCAGAACGATCTGCAAGGTCGTGTTGATCTTGCTAATCCAGGTGGGTGCCATTTCGTACTGGCCAATAAAAAAATGAAATGCCGCCGCGCCAACCACAATCACCAGGTCACGCGCAAACACCATCATCATCAGCCACATCGGAATCACGTCTACCAGTGCCAGACAAAGGAAGGAGGTGATCAGCAAAATCTTGTCCGCCAGCGGATCAAGAATCGACCCCAGACGGCTGCGCCAACCAAAACGCTTGGCCAGATAACCATCCACACCATCGGAGACACCCGCCACAAAAAACAGTAGCAAGGCCTCTGTAAAACGCTGTTCCAGCAACAGATAGGCCACCGGCAGACTCAATAGAATCCGCGCAATACTAATCAGATTAGGAAGGTCTTTCAGGCCAATATTCATGGCAACAGTTGATAGACAAAGGCTCGGCCAGCGACCTCATCATTGCCTGATAAGCCAGCCGTGCCCTGTGATTGCAGCAAAACATTCCCGAGTGACAGGGCCCGCGTCAATCCTGAGGTATCACCGCGAACAGCCAGCCTGAACAACACATGGTCGACAAAAACCTTACCCACTTCAACATTGGCAACAATATCCAGCGACTCAAGATACTTCATCGCCCGGGCATAGCCACCCAGATTTTCAACCCCGGTGACCGTCAGCAAAACAGTGCCCGCCGAGGTGGCACTAAAGAGTTGGGCGTAACGTTGCGAGACATAATCCGCAGCACCGTCAACCCCCAGCGTCAGCGCCTCAAGCTGATCATTAACATCGCCACTCCAGTGTTCCGAATCACTGGCAAATCCCGCTGCATGATGAAGGCTCCAGCGTGCCC
This sequence comes from Gammaproteobacteria bacterium, assembly GCA_024277755.1. GTDB lineage: Bacteria > Pseudomonadota > Gammaproteobacteria > Tenderiales > Tenderiaceae > Tenderia. The sequence continues at coordinate 20,547 of JAJRUN010000100.1, forward strand.
GCCATAATCCATCAGAGCGGCGAATCAGGCGCCCCACCAACACCATGTCAACACCGTAACGCTGCGAGGCCGTTAAAATATCCTGACGAAAATCGCCCCAGATATCAGCAAAGCCCAGCGTCATCTGATCTTCCAGATCCATCAGCGGCAAAATCAGCGGCAGGCCACGTCGGGCTGCCTGCTCTGTCAAATGAGATTCCAGTTCTACCAGCGTATTCGCGGCCAACAGATAACGTGCGCCTCTGTCTTCAACTGCCAACCACAACAACACCTCAGAGCGGGTTCGCCCCCACAACGGCACGCTGGCGTTAATCAGTGCCTGACGAATAGCATCGGCATCAAACTTCACCACCAGCTGGCGTTTATAACCCGCCTCAATCAAGGCCGGACTGGCTGTTTGCAACTCTTCATATTGAAATTGCTGCACCAGAGACACCGCCCGGGCGATAAAATCAGACAACTGCGGCAGGTCGGGCACCGTCCGGTCACCGCTTAATTTCACCAGCACCTGAGCCAACGCCGCCGGATAGAGCTTCAGCCGTTCAGCCCGGGTCTGCCCCGTAACAGGCACCTGCGCCTGATATAGCCCCTCAACTTCCAGGGCAAATGCCGGCGACAGTAGCAGGCCCGGCAATAACATCAGTCCAAGGCAGCGTTTTAACCAGTTTAAAAGCAAATCACACTCCGTAAATCCACAACAAGGCCTGCCAAACCAGGCCTTGCCTGAATAAATCTCCAATAAATATTCCAAGCTGTTGATTATATGTCGCTGTTGGCGACAAGATCATTTAAAATAATACACTTTCTTTGCACCAGCGGATATTGAAACAAGCATTTACCACAGAGAGCACGAAGCACACGGAGAGACTAAAACTGTAGAATTGGAAAGCTGATCTGAACTAATGGCATAAAACGCCAGAATGGGCTAAAAATCAAATGCTTCGCAACCAAAACAGCTTGACCTTCATGCACTTCGTGGTGAATACCATTAAATAGAGAGCGAATCACACCTATGAGTACTTCCCAGGACCCGAACAAAACATCTCTCAGCTACCGCGACGCCGGTGTCGATATCCAGGCAGGCAATGAACTGGTGGATATTATCAAACCCATCGCTGCCCGCACCAAGCGCCCTGGGGTGATGTCTGGTCTGGGTGGTTTTGGCGCGATGTTCGAAATTCCAGAAAATTATAAACAACCGGTGCTGGTCTCTGGCACCGACGGCGTTGGCACCAAGCTGAAGCTGGCGGTTGAAATGGGCAAACACGACACCATCGGCATCGACCTGGTAGCCATGTGTGCCAACGACCTGATTGTTCAGGGGGCTGAACCGCTGTTCTTCCTCGACTATTACGCCACCGGCAAACTCAGCCTTGAGACTGCAGCGGCAGTGGTCAAGGGCATTGGTGCCGGTTGCGAGCAATCCGGCTGCGCCCTGATCGGTGGTGAGACTGCCGAGATGCCCGGTATGTACGAAGGTGAAGACTATGATCTGGCTGGCTTCTGCGTTGGTGTAGTGGAAAAAAGCAAAATCATCGACGGCAGCAAGGTTAAAGCAGGGGACGTCATCATCGGCATCGCCTCCTCCGGGCCACATTCAAATGGTTATTCTCTGATTCGTAAAGTCATTGAAGTCAGTGGTGCAAAACTGGACGATAGCTTTGGTGACAGCACCCTGGGAGAAACCCTACTGACCCCGACGCGACTCTACATCAAACCCTTGCTCGACCTGTTCAGAAAAATTGATGTTCATGCCTTGGCGCATATCACTGGCGGTGGTCTGTTGGAAAACCTGCCCCGCGTCATGCCTGAGGGCACTCAGGCTGAAATATCTATCAGCGCCTGGCAGCCCCCCGCCATCTTCGACTGGCTGCAACAACAAGGCAATATTGACCTTCACGAGATGCATCGCACCTTTAACTGCGGTGTTGGCATGGCCGTGGTGGTGGCCGCCGAAGACCTGGATGCAACACTGAAACAACTCAGCGACAACGGCGAAACGGCCTGGCACATCGGCACAATCAAGGCTGCCGGCGAATCAGATGAAACCGTCGCATTGAAAGACTAACAATGACTGAAGCAGGACAGACGCCACTGCCGCTGGTGGTACTCATCTCCGGCAGCGGCAGTAATCTACAGGCCATTATCGACGCCTGTGCCAACGGCCAGGTCAACGCAGAGATCAAGGCTGTCATCAGCAATAAGGCCGATGCCTTTGGCCTAAAACGCGCCCAGCGCGCCAACATCCCCACCCATGTTTTGGACCACAGCCTGTTTGGCAATCGCCAGTCATTTGACCGCGCCCTGAAAAAACTGATTGATGGCTATCAGCCGGGGCTGCTGGTGCTGGCCGGTTTCATGCGTATCCTCACCGCAGAATTTGTTAACCACTATCTGGGGCGAATGCTCAACATCCACCCGTCACTGCTGCCTAACTTTCAAGGCCTCAACACCCACCAGCGAGCCATTGAATCCGGCGTCAAACAGCACGGTGTCAGCGTCCACTTCGTTACCCCGGAACTGGACGGCGGGCCGGTAGTCAATCGCGCTATTATTGACGTTGACAGCAGTGACACCACCGAATCCCTGGGCAAGCGGGTGCTGGCAGAAGAACACAAAATATATCCCGAGGCTGTTAGCTGGTTTGCCAATGGCCGTTTGCAACTCAATGGTAATCAGGCCATGCTCGATGGTGAACCTGTACCAGCGCTGGAAAAATACGCGAATGAAACTTAGCCTTCTGCTGTTGCTCTGCCTGACCTGGTTTGGCTTTGCCCAGGCTGAAAACAAGCTGCCCGATTCTTTCAGCGCCACCTACACCCTGAAAAAAGGCCCGCTGACCCTGGCTGAAATGAAGCGTAAACTTTATAAAAACGACAAGGGCAATTACGTCTACGAATCCTACTCTGAGCCGGTTGGCTACGCGCGCTGGTTTACCGATTCCACCCTGCTGGAAAAAACCGAATGGAACTATCATCAGCAACAGCTCAGACCCGTCGAATATTCCTACGACCGCAACAGCAGCAAAAAGAAACGTCACATCAAACTTAGCTTTAACTGGGACAAGATGCGCGTGACCAATAATATCAATCACGATCCCTGGTCAATGAAAATAACCGAAGACACCCTGGATAAATTACTTTACCAACTGGCTGTTATGCAGGATTTATCGAACGGCAAGGAATCGCTCGAATATCAGATTGCCGACGGCGGAAAGCTCAAAACCTACCGTTTTAGCAATCTGGGGAAAGAAACCCTGCGGACAAAGCTAGGGACATTCAACACAGTTAAACTCAAACGCCCGGGCAAACGCGACACCATCCTCTGGTGCGCAGAAGAATTAAACTACCTGCCCATAAAACTGGTACAGGAAGAAAACGGCATCGAGCTGACCCTGATCCTGACATCAGTCAGCGGCCTGCCCGCCAAAAGCAATTAGGCTTTAGGCAAAGTAACCCCGGTCTGGCCCTGATATTTACCGCCACGATCCCCGTAAGAGACTTCACAAATTTCATCAGACTCGAAAAACAGCATTTGCGCCACACCTTCATTGGCATAGATTTTGGCTGGCAGCGGCGAGGTATTTGAAAATTCCAGCGTTACATGCCCCTGCCATTCCGGTTCCAGCGGTGTGACATTTACAATGATGCCGCAACGGGCATAAGTAGACTTGCCCAGGCAAATCGTCAACACACTGCGGGGAATACGAAAAAATTCCACCGTGCGCGCCAACGCAAACGAGTTGGGCGGGATGATGCAAACATCAGACTTCACATCAACAAAACTGTTGTCATCGAAATTTTTAGGATCAACGATGGCCGAGTTGATGTTGGTAAAGATCTTAAATTCATTTGAACAGCGGACATCGTAACCGTAGCTGGAAGTACCGTACGAAATAAGTCGTTCGCCATTGCTTTCGCGCACCTGATCCGGCTCAAACGGCTCGATCATGCCCTCATTTTCCGCCATGCGGCGAATCCACTTATCCGATTTAATGCTCATACGCTTGACATCCGGTTTGCTGCAAAGCGGCATATTGTAGCGTAGGGGGCACATTGCGCACCATCTTTCTGTGGCCCCCAAATTCTCAGATAGAGTTTCATCAGCGTTCCAAGGGCTTCTGCCCCCCATTTTCAGGTCTTATTGCTGGCTGTCGCAGCATGTGCGACCGAGAGGTTTAGTCAAAAACTGTTTCTCGGCACGTTGTTTGTAGCAATGGAAAATCTGGCTGAAAACTGACTTCATGCTGCATCAAAATGAGAGCCTTGATGAATTCAGAAAGTGAACGGTAATCAAAACCCTAATATCACGTTTACCGCCAACCTTGAGTCCGATGCAAATGATTTTAGTGCCGGATCATGATCAACATTAGAAAACTCATATAAGCTGGCTTCAATAAACCACTGCTGCTTGATGCGTGTTTTGGCACGAAAATCCCAAAAGCTTGAATTGTTATCCAGGTCACGGGTCAATCGAAGCTCATACACGGTACCGCTTAAATTATTCAGCGCAAGGCGAACACCAAAAAAAACGTCATTCTGAAAGGGTGTTAAAGGAGAGCTTCGCTCAGAGTCTCTCCCATCATAATAGTATTCACCATACAAGGTCAGACCATTTTTGGCTAAACCAATGCGTGGAAACTCACGCTCCAAACCAATGCCCAGGCCTGTAAAATTTTCGTCATTCGTGGAGCGGTAAATGGACTCCAGCTTCACAAGCAACTGTCCCTTGACCCATAATAATTCAAGCCCGGCCTGCTCTATCTGGGCATAATTGGGCTGCAACGTGATGACATTACTAACACCGTTCAGGTTGGGTGTAAAATAGGGTGACCGGGTATGACCGTTATAATAAGAAACGGCAAACTCTATGGATTCCAGCATTTGTGAAATACGAATTGCAGAAGAAACTGTATTTTTCCCTTTTTCAAATTCCGCACCAGAAAATGCAAGTGCTGACGTCCGAAATCGATCTTTCCCTTCAGCCAAACGCTCTTCCCGGCTATAGGGTAACAACCAGGCATCAATTCGGCCTTCGTCCAGCAACCAGGAGAGCCTTCCTCCCGGAATACCCCTCTTTATATCGCCTTGAAAATCCTCAACGCGATCCCTCGGGTTCAGCACATCAACCGGACTAAATGCTTCCAGCACACCCCAGCGTTCCATTAATACACCAGCAGACACTTCAAGCTGTGAAGCGTAGTAATTCAATGTGAGCTCACGCACATCACCCTGATAAGGGTTGTCGGCCTCAGGATGATAACGACCAAAAGCAGAAACATTGATATCAATATTACGGTTTATCTCGCCGTTATAATCCAGGGTTGTGGCGAGCGCATACTGGCTTCGATAATCAGACTGTTCGCTGAACAATGGGGCTTCCGTATAATAATAGCGTCCTTCTACCTCCCCCTTAAATGTTGCCCCATTGGCTGCTGACTGTAATACCATCACCGAAAAAACCAACAGTACGGAAACACAGTTTTCCCTCATTATTTAGACCATCTTCTCAATGCCGAAGGATTAAGGTCGCTTTCGGTGAAATCCGCGCCAAACTGGTAGTCAGACCAGATAATTGTCGAGACAGCACCGGTCCTCAGGTTGGTCATCACCATTTTCATCGGTCGCCAATACTTGTCTGCAAACTTTTCGTAATCGTAAAAACGCATTTCTTTTAACGGTCTTCCGTTAACATCATGATACAGCAGTCGCAAAGGGTGATAGATTTCCTGGTCTACCCATTCTCTTATCATTTTGTAGCTGGAGTAAGGATAAGCAGGGGTATTTTCGACAACAAAGGTTGGTTTGCCATCCAGAAGCTCATCTTTGATATATTTATAGGTATATTTTTTGACTTCCCAGGTACCAACATCTTCAAAGGACAATTCGCTGCCCGCAAAACTGCCACTTTTATCTCTGGCAGCGAATCGTTTGGTACGACGAAGTGCGGGCATGTAGAGCCATTGATCATCCGGTTTCAGTCCATGTGAATAGGTTAAAGAGACCATTCCAGCCAGATCTCTGGGCTTCAGGAAGTTGACCAGCCGCTTGTCTCCATCACCAGGAACTTCAATCGTATACATGTTGAATTTTCGTTCGCTGGTAAACCCTCCTGGACCTTCCAGTGTCATTGTTCCCAATACAGCATAATTGCCAAAACCGGAGTCACGATGCTGTGTTTCTTTCGCTATTTCAAGCCCCCGGTCAACCTCTGCAAAAACCGAAAAAGTTGCTAATAAACCTGCTCCAAACAATATTGAACATTTTTTCATTATAATTTCCTTGTCTTATAAACAACGGATGGCAGAAACAGGAAATCGAAGACCAGAGCCAGAGAAATAACAATCGCTGTCATTAATCCCATCCATGCATTGATTTGAAAGCCTGAAACAGCCAAGCATGAAAAACCGGCAACCAAAACAATTGTGGTAATAAGAATCCCCGGTCCTGAGTGTTTCATTGCATTCAGGATTGCCTGACTATCATCGACATCTTTGCACTTTCGCTCCCTGCGGAGTGCTTCAATCAGGTGAATAGTATCGTCCACAACAATCCCCAGGGTGACAGCAACGATGGCAGCAACGGCCATACCGACCTCACCAACCACCAATGCCCAACCCCCCAGTGCGGCAGCGGGAGGAATAAAATTAGCCAGGGTCGCAAACACACCCAACACAAAAGATTTAAACAGGAAAAAAAGCAGGATAGATATTGCCAGTAGTGCGAGCAATGTTCCTTTCAGCATTTCGTCAATGTTGCGCTGACCAATATATGAAAAAAGAATACTTGTCCCTGTCGCTTTAGCAGTATCACTCAATAACGGAGTATGTTCTTTCATCCACTGTTCAGCACGCCGGGTAAGATCAAGCATTTCTGATGTCGAAGTATCATATAATGATACCGTTAATCTGCTTTCACTTTTATCCACGGTCACTTGGTCTCTGAGGCCAAGCCCCATGGGCAAAGACATTTCATACAGCCACAGATACTGAGCAGCAACATCTTTATCCGTGGGCAAAACATAACTCTCTTTATCGCCACCATTCATGGCGCGATTGACAGTTTTCATGATATCCGCCAAAGAATGAACATGGGAAACTTCCGGTTGTTCTCTCAGCCAGCCTGAAAATTGGTTTAACTGGCTTAAGTACTCCGGGCCAGTGATGCCATCCGGGCTGGTTTCTGGCGAGTAATTAATGGTATAAAAGCCACCGATGTGCTCATTCATATAATCCGTATCATTTCTAAAATCAAAGCGCTCATCAAAATACTGGACATAACGGTCATCCAGTTTATTGGTCAGTGCAAGACTGGCCAGGCCAAGCCCCAGTACAAGAGAGGTTATAATCACTTTATTTGTATGCCGGGTAACCAATCCATGCAAAAAGATCCATAACGACTCAGGCACCAATGGGCGCTGCTGAGATACTCGCCAAGGAAACAGCAAAAGAAAAACCGGCAACAGGGTAAGACTGAAACCCCAAGCAAACAAGGTGCCAAAACTGGCAATCATTCCCAGGTGAGCAAAGGGAGGAGATTCACTGAACATCAGCGAAAAGAAGCCCACTGCGGTGGCCAGACTGGTCATGGTAATCGGGCGAATTGTTTCTTTTAAGCCTTGCTGTATCGCCCATGCCTTATCTTTATCTGGATTTTCCCGGCGGAAACGGGAAACGGCGGAAACAAGATGTATGCAGTCTGCGGTCGCCAGCGTCAAAATGATAAAGGGTGCTATAACGCTGGGCGATGAGAGGGGTATGCCCAGCATTCCGGCAACCCCCATTCCACAGGCAATCGCCGCGACCATGATCACCGTTATTGCTAAAACGACCCATACTGACCTGAATAACAACCAGAGCAGGAAAAGCATTAGCGTAACCATGATTGGTGTTAATAATGCGCCATCATTGGCACCGGCCTCACCGAATGCATTATCCAGTGCCAATGAGCCGGAAAGCCTTAAATCAAGTTCCTCATTGGTTGCTGAAAAATCAGCAATAATTTCCCTTGCCTGCTCCGTTAAATCAAATGCCGGGGCTCCCTGCACAGTGTCGTCCAAACGAAACTCGACAACCACCAGCCCGACCTTTGCATCACGGCTCAACAGCTGCCCAAGCAATATGGGTTCTTGCATTGCTGCCTGCTTTAGGGTTTGCGCATCCTGGAGGGAAATTTCATCTCCTTTCCGATAGAGATGATCGATGACTACATCATCCCCCTGTGCAACAACTCTTTGGAAATTTGTTACTGAATCCACGCGTTTGGTGTGTGGCATCGCCCATGCTTTATCCGTTAAGGTTGTTAACGCCTGTAATTTTGATGGCGTAAACAAATCCCCTTTTTTAGCGGAAACGATAAATATCAGGGTGTTTTCACGACCATATTTTTCTTCAAACTTTTCCAGTTCCAGAAGCTCAGGATTCTCATCCGAGAAAAATATCCTGGCATCACTTCTAAATTCCAGCCCGGCAATACCCGCTGAAATAATAAAAATCAATAACAGTGATATCGAAAATACAAACCAGGGGCGCGCCAGTATCCATTTGGCATAACAATCCATGTAACTTTATACTCCTGAAAAACTTGTGGTGTTCGCCAGTATTCTTTTTAAAGAGTCCAGCGTATAAATAAAATCTTTCTGCGTATGTTCTGAGGTGATAAAAAATCGAAGACGTGCTTCATTTTCAGGAACCACGGGATACATAACCGCATGGGCAATAATGCCGATTTGTTGTAAATCAGACATCAGGTGAAGAGCTAGCATGCTATCTCCCAACATCACGGGAACAACAGCGGAGGCACCGCTCTCTCCGGTATCAAATCCCCGCTCTCGCGCCAACTGTGAAAATTGGCGAACATTATTTTGCAGACTTTCCACTCTCCATGACTCTTCCAACATAATTTTGACGGCTTCATTGGCTGCTGCGGCAGATGCGGGTGGCAATGCCGTACTGTATAAAAGTATGCCCGGTGCGAAAAAACGCAGCAGCCTTATCATTTTTTCAGAGCCACCCAGAAAACCACCACAACTGGCAAAACTTTTGCTCAGTGTGCCCATAACAATATCGACCTGTTCAGCATCAACAGCCCAGTGCTCACATAAACCCCGCCCACTTTTTCCGACCACACCCAATGAGTGAGCCTCATCCACCATCAGCCAACAGTTGTGTTTATTTTTAAGTTCCACAAGGCGCGGGAGGTCTGCAAGATCGCCATCCATGCTGTAAGCTCCTTCCACAACGATCATTGCTTTTTGGTAATTTCCACGATTCTCGTTTAGTAAAATCTCCAGAGCATCAACATCATTATGGGGAAAAATAATCCGCCGACTATCCGCCATAACCGCCCCCATGACGCCACTGTTATGCATGTACTCATCCATAATAATCAGATCGTGCTTACCCATGAGGTATCCGATTGTCGCAACGTTTGTCATATAACCACCGACCGTGGTTACGCAGCTTTCAAAACCAAACGCATCGCACAAGGTTTTTTCCAGCTCGGTATGTATCTCCATTTCCCCTCCGACCATACGTGCGGCACCTGCATGTGTGCCGTATTGATCAAGAGAATTTTTGGCGGCATTAATGACACGCTCATCATTTGCCAGACCAAGATAGTTGTAACCCGAATAACAAATAAATGCCCTTTCCTGACAGATCACCTTATTAGATAAATGACCAGAACGAGACATAAAATAAGGATTATTCATCCCTTTCCGCCCATAAATATCATCAATTTTTTCAATAATTTTATAGTCTGCGTTATTCGTTACATCCATGAAACCAACGCTGGCGTTAACATCTTCAGCAGCTGTGTTGATCTTGTTTTTTCCCAAAAACTCCAACTTAAAAGATGCCAATAAATCTGCATTTGCACTCATTAAAAATCTCCAATTGTGTTATGCCGCAATACCTTCCTGATTATCAACTTGTAATTGATCGAGGCATTTTTGTGCCAAAGTGGATATAGAGCCACTTCCAATCAGCTCCAGTGCTGACACGGATACTCCCAGAGTGACATCCAGACTCAGGCGAATCTCTGTTGCCATCAGGGAATCAACACCCAGTGATTCCAGGGGTCGGAAAGGATCAATCTGTCCTACCGGCATTTTCAATGCCGTGGCAAAAACGTCTGCTACCAATGAAACCAATACCTGTATCTGTACTTCCTGATCAAGCACGGCAAGTTTTTCTGACAAACGTGATTTGACAGAACCATCATGCTCTTCTCTTGCTCCCTCAAGCACTGTGCGATAACGCGATGAATGAAGCGCATTCACTTCATAGCCGCTCCACTTTCCCCAGTCGATCTGAGTAGAAATACTGATATTGGTTTGACCTGTTGAAATCGCACGCTCCATACCATTCAGGCCCAGGTTAAATGAGAGCGGTGAAAGCCCAATTTGGGTCAGGTGATCACCAATCTTGCTGTCTTGGCTCAACATCCCCACGGAACCAATGGCACCCCAGTTGATGCTCATGCCAGCCTGATTATGCTGCTGCCGATATTCTGCCAAGGCATCAAGAAAACCATTTGCCGCACAGTAATTAGCTTGACGGCTATTACCCAGCAAAACAGAAATGGAAGAGTACAAAACAAAATGATCCAGTTGATGTGACTGTGTTGCAATATGAAGATTCCATGCACCTGTTGCCTTGGGAAGCATGGCCTTGCGCATATCTTCTTTTGTCATTTCTTCAAGCAGCTTGTCTTCCAGCAAACCTGCGGTATGAAAAACTCCTTTAAAGGGTATTCCGGTTTCCTCTATTATCTTGATCATATTCTGAACCGAAGCAATATTCGCAAGATCACAGGGTAGCGCTGTAACATGTGGCCCCATAGCACCCAGCATTTCCATAAACACCTGGTCATTACGATTTTCACCGGCCCTTCTACTGCACAAAACAATGTGTCCGGCACCCTGTCCAGCCAGCCATTTTGCCGTTTCTTTACCCAGGCCACCAAACCCTCCGGTGACAAGGTAAACGGCATCGAAAGAAATATTGACGGCATCAATTGCTTGCGCAGGCAGCTCTGAATCATCATCAAAATCCAAAACAACATCATGATCATTCGTTGATGGTCCGTTTTTCACGAACTGTTTTAATTTTATGCTATGCCCTCTAAATGTTGCGTTATCAACCGACATCGCCTCACGCAGGCATTGAGAAATTTGTGTTTTATTATTTTTTAGATCATTGGCCAGGCTGTAACGAATCAACGAACCTATGTTAGACCGACACATAAAGGCACCATCGTTATGACCAAGATCAACAACAACACCTCCCTGCTCCAGAATATTAAAACCAAAAGCCCTGCCCCATTCATCAACAGGTGCGGCAAGTATCCCAATTTTTTTATTGCCAACAATATCCTCTATTGCAATCTTATCCCAATGCCGATTGTTCGCCGAAACAGTAATGACTTCGATTTTATTTTTCTTGAGTAGAGATGAGAGCGCCTGACCAAGCGCATTCTCATATACCAGTGCTATTGATTCGTCCGCCAGTGATATATTGTCAATGATCCGCTGAGCAGACGCCCTGTGTATGGCTTCACTGACAACAAACGAAGCTGACACAGCATCATCAATTTTTATCAATAAGCCAGTATCCATTGACACCAAAACATGTGAAGAAAGCGCGAGAGGGATAATTCCTGCAACACGATCACCTGTATTATAATCTGCTACATTCATACCAACACGAGTAACACGGGCACACACACACATCAGTCCGGATTCATTGGCGTAATCTTGAAATCCGTTAATGTTTTTGGGATAATTAATCGCTTCAATTTTCAATTCAATCTCATCGGCAGAAATTTCAGGTATCGCCTGCTCTGCCAATCCAAAAGCATGCTCATTTTCCGTCGGCACCAATTCAAATCTGTCACCCGATCTGGCAGAAAGTACCGTTTCATGCACTTCCGAAAAAAGACCTGAAGGTAACAACTCTGAGAAGTAACGCCCTGAGCTTCTCAACGCAACTTCATCTTTGTTTCGATTGGAAAATAACTCTTTCAACAATGCTGTAATATTTTCATCATCCACCATTTTTGGCAGATCAATAATGGTAGCCTTGAGATTATCGATTTCATTGAATGCCACCCGGCTCAAGCCAACCAATGCACCCTGAGCCGGAATAATGCTTGTATCAAAAGAGTCAACAATAAAGGCACCTCGCGTCACGATATATAATCGAGGAATAGATGTTTTTTTTGCCACTACCTGTATTAATTCGAGAAGGCGTTCGCTGGCTTGCATCCCGGTTGGATCCATCGCATTGTCATAGCCTGCATCAGCCATATACAAAACCGCATCAAATATTGTTGTGTCTATGCCGCCTGATGCCACATCATCCACAGTGGCGATGGTGCTATCAATAGTGGTTTTTTTTGTAATTTCAGAACATATTGTGCTGAAAATTGAAACATCACCTTCTTCAATGGCCAGCCACTTTTGGTTGACTGTCGTGAAGTTTTTCAACTCTTCAGCTTTCCATTCAAATCGAAGATCACCTCTTGGGTACTCTTTACGCTTATCCTTATTCAATAAGGCAGAACACACCAGGCCGTTTATACTCGCAACCCTATTGCCGTCTTCATCGAACACCAACAAATCACATTCGACTTTTCGTGCAGTGCGTTTTTTCATGCGACCATGGCAATAAATTCGTGCAGGAAAAGCACCGTAAATTTTCATTTCATTAATGGCTGTCGGCAGAAACGCGCCTTTTTCAGGGTCCAGCAAACATAATACCGTTTGCAGGCAACCATCCAGCAGACTGGGATGCACTTGATAGTGATGGCTATCCTGGGCAAGATCATCCGACAAAACCAACTGACTGATCACCTCATTACCATCATCTTTTAAATAACAACAGGCAATTGGTTGAAAGAGCGATTGGTCTTGCATGGAAAATTTTGCAAAATTCTGATAGACCTCAGCGGCCTGTAGTGATTTCTCAAACGTTGTTAACATATCTTGAACATCGACACTGGAATGCCCAGCGGCTCGCAACGGATAAATAAAGGCACTCGCATGCCGACTGACCTGATCAGGGCTTTGTTCATCAAAACTTTTCACGGTGAATGCATCCCCCGCTTCATTCACCGCCACTTCCATATTGAGCGCTTTGCCTGCGTCAAGCACCAGCGCCTTTTCAATAGAAATATCCGTCAGTCGCCACCCCTTGCCTGAATCCACCGACGCGCCCTGAGCACATTCAATCATGGCTTCGATATAACCTGCGGCAGGCATAATGGGAAGTCCATCAACAACATGGTCTTCCAGATAACTCAAACGATGGTCAGCGAGGTCACAGCGCCACACATTTGCTGCGGGAACTTTCATCCCCAACAATGGCCGTTCAACATCATCCAGGCGGTCACGTCGCTGTGACTCGGATTCACGCCATAATATTTCACGCTGCCAGGGATAAACGGGCA
>JAJRUN010000101.1 GCA_024277755.1 Gammaproteobacteria bacterium
GAGCGCTCTTTTGAACAAGTGTGTTTAGCTCAGTTGGGAGAGCGTCGCCCTTACAAGGCGAATGTCGGGGGTTCAAGTCCCTCAACACCCACCAAACATTTTAAAAGTTAAAGTGTGGAGGGGTAGTTCAGTTGGTTAGAATACCGGCCTGTCACGCCGGGGGTCGCGGGTTCGAGTCCCGTCCACTCCGCCAACAGTGTTAGATAAGGGCGCAGAGCTGTTACAGCCTGCGCCCTTTTTTATTATTCAAAAACTAATTCATCAAAAGAATCTCTAAAAAGCCATGTTGCAACTAATACGTGATAAAGCGCAAAGTTGGATAGCCATTGCCATAGTTGGCTTGCTTATCCTGGGTCTTTCTACCGTTGCCTGGGATGCTTATTTTAGTCCTGATCCGGAAGTGCCTGTAGCCAAGGTGAATGGCAAAAAGATTACTTCTAACGAGTTTCAGCGTGCTTATTCGCAACAGCGTGCCAGATTACAGCAAATGCTGGGTGGTGCAGATATTAGCCAGTTCATTCCAGACGAACTTGAGTTTAAGAAAAATATTCTTAAGCGTCTTGAAGAGGAAGAGCTGATATTTCAGGCAGCTGTTACTTCTGGCTATCGTGTTAGTGATGGCTTACTGGCGCAACAGATTCGCAATTATGAAGTGTTTCAAGCTGATGGCCAGTTTGATTCTGAGCTATATCAGCAATGGTTGAGATCAAACTATATGTCTGCGGGTGAATTTGAAGAGATGCTTCGGCGTGATGTTTTGCTGCAACAATATCGTCTTGCTGTTGGTGCGACCAGCTGGAGTGCAACGCAGGAACGCGATGCATTATTAAAGCTACAGGAGCAAAAGCGTGACTTGGGATTCGTTACCATTGCGGCAGCGAATTATCTGGATAAGATCAATATTTCTGATGCAGAAGTGCAAACTTATTACGATAACAATGCACGCAAGTTTTCAACCCAAGAAATGGTCAGTATTGAATATCTGGAATTGAATATCGCTGACATTAGCAAAGATATTGATGTTGATGAAGCTCAACTGCAGGAAATTTATGAAGAGCGCAAGTCTGATTTTGGCCTTCCTGAAGAACGTCGTACCCGCCACATAATGATCGAACTGGCTGGTGATGAGTCGGAAGAACAGTTGAATGGCGCACGTGAGAAAGCCGAGGCTTTGCTAAAACAGGTTGTTGAAGGAGCCTCATTTGAGACGCTGGCTCGCGAAAACTCGGATGATATTGGTACTGCCAATGCGGGCGGTGATCTTGGCTTTCTGAGTTATGATTCTATGATTGATCCTGTTTATGCCGATGCAGCTTTTGCGCTAGACAAAGGTGCTGTCAGTGATGTTGTTAAATCAGCTTATGGTTTTCACATTATCAAACTTGAGGCAATTAATCCGAGTCAGGTTAAGACCTTTGACGAGGTTAGAAACGAGCTTGAAAAAGAGTATCGTCACCATCAGGCTGAGGATAAATTTTTTGAACAAGGTGAAATACTTGCCAATATGACTTTTGAAAATCCAGATACTCTGGAGCTTGCAGCAGACGAGCTGGGTTTAGCTATTGTAACAAGTGAGTTGTTCAATCGTGATGCCGGTACTGGGGTTGCTATGAATGATCGTATTCGAACTGCAGCATTTTCGGAAGAAGTTTTGCTACAGGGCTTGAATAGTCAGCCGTTGGAGCTTTCTGGTGATCGTGTGCTGGTGTTACGCATTAAAGAACATCAGGAATCGTCTGTTCGCCCCTTCGATGACGTTAAAGCAGGGATTGTAAAAACATTGCGTCAACAAGCTGCTGAAGAAATGGCAGAGCAGGAAGGTAAGGCCATTCTTGAATTACTAGCGGATAACAATTCGCTTGAAGCGATTGCTGCTGAGCGTAATTTAAAATGGAATCATCCTGAGCCCATTAAGCGTATATCAACAACTGTTGCTGCAGACATCAGGCAGAAGGCCTTTCGCCTGGATCGTCCTGAGGTAAAAGCCAGGCATGCTGGACTACGTACAAGCTCCGGTGACTATGCTGTGGTTGCATTGTTTGCCGTGATTGATGCTGATATTGAAACAATTGAACCCGCCGTTGTGCAAGCGATGATGGACCAACGTCAACGTTATTATGGTGCTAGTGAGTTGCTGGGTGCCATGGCTGATATGCGTCGGGCTGCGGATATTCAAGAGTATCCAGAAAACTTGTAAGCATAATTGCTTGGCTTGAACTTGTTGCAAACACAAAAAAGGGCGAACCATTTGGTTCGCCCTTTTTTGTGGTCGTGATTTTTCTAAGCTAGACTTCCATGGCCATGCCGACGTTGTTGTAACCTGAGTCGACGTAGGTGATTTCGCCGGTGATGCCTGCCGCCAGATCAGAACAAAGAAATGCGGCGGTGTTGCCTACGTCTTCTGTTGTGATGTTGCGACGCATTGGTGCGTAGGTTTCAACATGCGTCAGCATCTTACGAAAGTTACTGATACCTGCGGCTGCAAGTGTTTTGATTGGGCCAGCTGAAATGCCGTTGACGCGAATACCATCTGGACCAAGGCTTTCTGCCATGTAACGAACGTTGGCTTCAAGGCTGGCCTTGGCTAGGCCCATGACGTTGTAGTTAGGCATAGAACGTTCAGCGCCAAGATAGCTCATGGTTAACATGGCGCCATCGCGGCCTTCCATCATGTTGCGGCCGGCCTTGGCAATTGCGGCAAAACTGTACGAGCTGATTTCATGGGCAACGTTAAAGTTTTCGCGGGTAATGGCGTCAAGATAATCGCCTTCAAGAGCTTCACGTGGGGCAAAGGCAACTGAGTGGATGATGATGTCGACATGATCCCAGAAGTCATCCAGGCGTTCGAAGACGCGTTCGATGTCGGTATCGCTGCCAACATCGCAGGGCAGGGCGATATCAGAATCAAATTCGGCGGCCATCTTCTCAACCCGACCCTGGAGTTTTTCATTTTGATAGGTGAAAGCAAGTTCGGCGCCCTGATTTCTCATTGCCTGGGCACAGCCCCAAGCGATAGAGCGGTTACTGGCCAGGCCGACGATTAGTGCGCGTTTCCCTTCTAGAAATCCCATAGATCACCCGTGTTATTTGCTTGTCAGATTCGGTAAAGCCAATTCTAGCAGGTTTTGCTAAATTGGAATGTTGTATACCTTACCTGATAATTTAATGTTGTTGAAGTTGCTGTAATTGATAGGTGGAATTATGTGTTTTCGCTGTCGTTTTTTGGTAACTTATGGGCTGTTGTTTGGGGATTGAAATAGTGTTGTGAAAAGAAATGGCTCAATGACGGTAATTAAGCACATCAGTAGCTGGACTTGTCTGGTTTTTGTCTTGTTGTTAGCGGGGTGTGATGAGAAAACCTGGAACAACCCCTATCCTCGGGATGATGCCAACAAAAACATTCTCTATTCTTCTTTTTCCGAGCGGCCGAAGCACCTTGATCCGATCAAATCATATAGCGCCAGCGAATATACTTTCATTGCCCAGATCTATGAACCACCCTTGCAGTATCATTACCTCAAACGGCCATATACTCTGGTGCCATTAACTGCAACTGAGATGCCAAAGCCGGTTTATTTTGATAAGGCTGGTAACCCGTTGTCGCTGGATATTCCCGCAGAGCAGATTGCCTATACGATTTATGATATTCATATACAGCCGGGGGTTAAGTATCAACCCCATCCAGCTTTTGCCACGAACGAGAAAGGTGAACACCTTTATCATGAGTTGAGTTTATCTGAGTTGGAAAAAATCCATATTCTGGATGATTTCGTGCAGACAGGTACGCGGGAGTTAACGGCGGCTGATTATGTTTATCAAATAAAACGTCTTGCTCACCCCAAATTACATTCGCCAATTTTTGGCATCATGAGCGATTATATTGTTGGCCTGAAAGAGTATGGCCAGACGCTGGCTAAGGCCTATGAAACTTTACCAAAACAACAAGATGTTGCGTATCTTGATTTGCAGCAATATCCGCTTGAGGGTGTGCAGGTCATTGATCGATACAGCTATCGCATCAAAGTTAATGGCAAATATCCGCAACTACTTTATTGGTTGGCAATGCCGTTTTTTGCCCCAATGCCTGCCGAGGCTGATCGTTTTTACAGCCAGTCGGGAATGGCCGAGCGTAACATTAGCCTGGATTGGTACCCGGTTGGCACAGGGCCGTATATGTTGACAGTGAATAATCCAAATCTGCGGATGGTGCTGGAGCGTAATCCTAATTTTCACGGCGAAGCCTATCCAACTGAAGGTATGCCGGACGATATTGAAACGGGTCTGCTTGAGGATGCAGGCAAACCACTGCCGTTTGTCGATAAGGTGGTTTATAACCTTGAGAAAGAAACGATTCCTTACTGGAATAAATTCCTGCAGGGATATTACGATACCTCGGGCATCAGTTCTGATAGTTTTGATCAAGCCGTTAAGGTGGGTGAGGCCGGCGAAGTCGGCTTAACTGAAGAGATGATAGAAAAAGGGATTGGACTGTCAACGGCAGTGGCGACATCGAGTTTTTATATGGGGTTTAATATGCTTGATCCTGTTACTGGTGGCTATGATGATAGGGCTCGAAAATTGCGTCAGGCTATCTCAATCGCGGTGGATTATGAAGAATACATTTCTATTTTTCGGAATGGTCGTGGTATTGCTGCGCAGGGACCAATACCGCCAGGTCTATTTGGTAATCGTCAAGGTGAACGAGGTATCAATTCTTATGTCTATGACTGGGTTAATGGCATGCCGCAGCGCAAGCCTATCGATGCAGCAAAGAAGTTGTTACAAGAGGCTGGCTATGCCGGTGGTGTTGATGCGGAAACAGGTAAGCCGCTGGTGCTGCACTTTGATGTCACCGGTGGTGGACCCGATGACAAGGCTTTGCTGGAGTGGTTTCGAAAACAGTTCAAAAAACTCGATATTCAGTTGATGCTGCGCAACACTGATTACAATCGCTTTCGTGAAAAAATGCGCAAGGGCAGTGCGCAAATTTTTATGTGGGGCTGGAATGCTGACTATCCTGACCCGGAAAACTTTCTGTTTTTATTGCATGGACCCAATGGCAAGGTTAAGCATCACGGCGAGAATGCGGCCAACTATGACAACCCGGAATTCAATCGCCTGTTTGAGCAGATGAAAAATATGGATAACAGTCCGGAACGACAAATCATTATTGATCAGATGGTAGAGGTTGTCCGAAGTGATGCGCCTTGGTTATGGGGGCTTCATCCCAAACAGTTTGCCCTGAGCCATGCCTGGTATTTCAACTCCAAGCCTAATCTGATGGCAAAGAATTCCCTGAAGTACAAACGCATTGATCCGATTTTGCGTGATGAAAAACGCAAACAGTGGAATGCTCCGGTAGTCTGGCCGATTTGGTTGATTATTATCGGTTTGTTATTGGCTAT
This sequence comes from Gammaproteobacteria bacterium, assembly GCA_024277755.1. GTDB lineage: Bacteria > Pseudomonadota > Gammaproteobacteria > Tenderiales > Tenderiaceae > Tenderia. The sequence goes on from JAJRUN010000101.1 coordinate 5,406, forward strand.
CTTGCCTGCGGTGGTTACCTATTGGCGTAAGGAACATCAGTTGCCGCATCGTCAAGCGAGGCTGGATTAATGCTGGCCTATATTATTCGACGTGTTTTGTATGCCCTGCCGATATTGATGGGGGTGAACCTGATCACCTTTACATTGTTTTTTGTTGTCAACAGTCCTGAAGATATGGCGCGGATGCAGCTGGGTGCCAAACATGTGACCGAAGAGGCGATTGATAAATGGAAGGCTGAACGTGGCTACGACAAGCCTTTGCTGATTAACAACCAGGCATCGGGCATAGCAACCTTTACCGATACTATTTTTTACGATAAGTCGGTTAAGTTGTTTGCGTTTGAATTTGGTAGTGCCGATGATGGCCGAGATATTGGTTACGACATCAGTCAACGGATGTGGCCCAGTTTGGCCATTGCCTTGCCAAATTTAATCCTTGGTTTGTTGGCCTATATCACCTTTGCTTTGCTGGTAGCCTTTTTCAGAGGCACCTATATGGATGTTGGCGGGGTGATCTTGTGTGTTGTGCTGATGTCTGTTTCGGGCTTGTTCTATATTATTGGTGGCCAGTATCTGGTAGGAAAATTACTGCATCTGGTACCCGTGTCGGGTTATGACGTGGGGCTTGAGTCAATCAAGTTTCTGATCCTGCCGGTATTGATTGGCGTGGTTGCAGGTATCGGGTCAAGCACTCGTTGGTATCGAACTATCTTTCTCGAAGAGATAGGCAAGGATTATGTCCGTACGGCGCGGGCCAAAGGCATGCCGGAGCTGGCGGTGTTATTTAAACATGTTTTGAAAAATGCCATGATTCCCATTTTGACTGGCGTGGTGGTGATACTGCCGCTACTATTTATGGGCAGTCTTATTACAGAATCCTTTTTTGGTATTCCCGGCCTGGGTAGCTACACCATCGATGCCATTAGCAGTCAGGACTTTGCCATTGTCCGAGCCATGGTGTTTCTTGGTTCGGTCCTTTACATTCTTGGTCTGATTCTGACGGATATTTCTTATACCTTGGTGGATCCGAGGATCAAATTGTCATGAGTATAATCCCAGTCTTGCTTTGGACTGACGCGCTGCTGTTTTTTTTGGTGCTGGCGATTGTGCTGGCTGTATTTTATGCCCGTGGCAAGGAACACCTGGCCGCACCCTGGCGTCAGGTGATGCGCAGTCGTATGGGGGTGGCATCCATGCTGGTATTGCTGATTTATGTCTGTATTGGCGTGTTGGATTCCATGCATTATCGCAAGGCCTTGCCTAGTCAGGAAAATGCTGGTGAACAGCATTATTCAGCTGAGGTATTGAGTGTTCTGGACCTGTTAATGGGGCCAATCAAGGATAATGTTGAAACCACTTATTCGGCACCGTTTGCAACTCATGCCTTTGCCCGTGAAATGCAACAATTGCCGGATGGTCAACAACAACGTATTTACCCACGTCTGAAATATGCGGGTATCCATCTGGATGATCCTCAAACGGATCGTTTTGCAGATATTTTTTCCCGTTCAATGATGGCGGTTTTGTCTGGTTTTCTCGGTTTGCTGATGTTTGCTCTGTTGTTGGTATTATGGTTATCCAAACGTCAGTCAAAATCATTTAAAGAAATGTTTAACCTGGTGGTGCGTGGCCGTACCGAGGTGCCTTGGCGTGTTCTATTGCTAACGCTTGGAATCATGTTTGTGTTGCTGTGCTGGTGTGCCATGCTGGGATCCAAGTACCATATTCTTGGCACTGACAAGGTAGGGCAGGATGTCTTTTATCTGGCCATGAAGAGTGTGCGCACCGGGCTTTTGATAGGTACTTTGACGACTTTGGTGATGCTGCCGTTTGCCATCCTGCTCGGCATCATGGCGGGTTACCTGCGTGGTTGGGTCGATGATGTGGTGCAATACCTTTACACCACCCTGAGTTCGATCCCCGGTGTGTTGTTGATCGCGGCGGCAGTGTTGATGTTGCAGGTTTATATCGCCAATCATCCAGAACTGTTTGAGACTGATGCGGCGCGTGCCGATCTGCGCCTGCTATTTCTTTGCGTTATTCTCGGTATTACCAGCTGGACTGGCCTGTGCCGCATGTTGCGCGGTGAGGCGATGAAACTACGCGAAATGGATTACATCGAAGCGGCAGTCGCCTTTGGGGTGGGTAAAAGCAAGATCATCACCCGTCATATTCTGCCCAATGTCATGCATATCGTTATGATTGCCATTGTGTTGGATTTTAGTGGTCTGGTGCTGGCCGAGGCGGTGCTCTCTTATGTCGGTGTCGGCGTCGACCCAAGCATGCATTCGTGGGGCAATATGATTAATGGTGCACGCCTGGAAATGGCGCGTGAGCCGATGGTGTGGTGGTCGTTGATGGCGGCCTTTATCTTTATGTTTATATTGGTGTTAGCCGCCAATCTTTTTTCTGATGCCGTGCGTGATGCCTTTGACCCGCGTCTGAGAAAATAAGGTTTACCACGAAGCAGACAACGATAAGTGTTTATTGCTGTAGTGAAAAAGAGAGCATCATCAAAGCAAAATATTTGCAGAAAGATTGTCTTCGTGGACTTTGTTTTTTCTGTGGTGAGTTATAAATAAAATGAACGAAACATTATTAAGTGTCCGCAATCTCAAAACCTGGTTTTCTGTTGGTAAAGATACTGCCCGTGCGGTGGATGGTGTCAGCTTTGATATTGCCAAGGGTGAGACGTTTGCCTTGTTGGGCGAGTCGGGTTGCGGCAAGTCCATGACCTCCCTCTCAATCATGCAGTTGGTGCCACAGCCGGCCGGCAAGATTGTCGGTGGAGAGATCCTGTTAGAGGGCGAAGACCTGCTTAATCTGCCTGAGTCGGGCATGCGCAATGTGCGAGGTAACCGCATTGCCATGATCTTTCAAGAACCCATGACTTCACTCAATCCGGTACTGACTGTGGGTCAGCAAATTAGTGAAAGTTTGTTGCGTCACAAGGGACTAAAAGGGAGGGGCGCCCGCAGCAGAGTTTTGGAATTGCTGACCGCGGTGGGTATTCCAGCACCGGAAAATCGCATTGACGAATATCCGCATCAGCTCTCTGGTGGTATGAAACAACGGGTCATGATTGCAATTGCCTTGGCCGGCGAGCCGGATCTGTTAATCGCCGATGAGCCAACCACAGCACTGGATGTGACCATACAGGCGCAGGTTTTACAGTTGCTACGAGACCTGCAAAAAGAGACGGGGATGGCAATCCTGCTGATTACCCATGACCTTGGTGTGGTGTCAGAAATGGCTGACCGGGTGGCAGTGATGTATGCCGGCCAAATAGTTGAGCAGGCCAGCCGCAAACAGTTCTTTGCCGACCCTAAACACCCCTACAGCCGTAAGCTATTTGATTCGCTGCCGGACATGCAAAAACGTGATCAACCATTAGCAGTGATCAAGGGTTCAGTGCCATCCTTAGCGCAACAATTTAAGGGGTGCCGCTTTGTCGGGCGTTGTGATTATGCCTGGACGCCTTGTCGTGAACGGATACCAGAGTGGCTGCCGGCAGCTAGCGGACATGAGGTGCGCTGTTTTCGTGTTAATGAGCAGCTGTTGCTCGAATGGCCTGAAATTGTAAAAAGTGCCCCGAAAAGGGTAGTGCCAGTTCAAGCAACAACGACCCAACAGCCTTTACTGAAGGTGAGTGGTCTCAAGGTTCATTTTCCGATTCGCAAGGGCTTGCTGAAGCGCATCTCCGGTTATGTTTATGCTGTTGACGGATTGGATCTGCAGATTGAACCAGGCAAGACCCTGGCATTGGTGGGGGAGTCAGGCTGTGGCAAGACTACCGCCGGAAAGGCTATCCTGCAATTGAATCGCCCCACCGCTGGTAAAGTGCTGTTTGAAGGTGAAGACCTGGTCCATCTGAGTGGTGAAAAATTGCGTAAACGCCGACGTGATTTTCAAGTTATCTTTCAGGATCCGTTTTCATCCATGAATCCTCGCATGATGATTGGCGATATTATTGAAGAAGGCATGATTGCTCAGCGGGTCGCTGGCAACGCCCAGCAGCGCAGCGCCAGAATTGACGCTTTACTCGAGCAGGTGGGCTTGACGGCAGAGATGCGCAACCGTTATCCACATGAATTTTCAGGTGGTCAGCGCCAGCGCGTGTGTATCGCCCGCGCCCTGGCTGTAGAACCGAAACTGATTGTTTGTGATGAACCCACCAGCGCCCTCGATGTATCGGTGCAGGCACAGATATTAAATCTATTAAAAGAGTTACAGGCTGAACACAGTTTGTCTTACCTGTTTATCACTCACAATATCTCGGTGGTGGCGTATTTAGCCCATGAGGTGGTGGTAATGTACCTTGGGCGCATCGTCGAGCGTGGCAAGGTTGAGGATGTGTTGGAAAAGCCACGGCACCCATATACACAGGCATTATTGGCCGCAGTGCCGACAATCGATCAGGAAACCCAGCAGGAGGTGGTGCGTCTTGAGGGAGATATCCCTTCACCACTTGCACCACCAAGTGGTTGTTATTTTCACCCGCGCTGCCCTAAGGTGATGCCGGTTTGCAGTGAAAAATACCCAGGCCTAATTGATCTTGCTGATGGACACTCGGCTCATTGTCATCTACTTGAAGTCTGATTGATTTAGTTGGTTATTCAGGTGTGCAACCCTTGGAGTTTTTTTTATATTGTCATGAAAACGCCATAATCATAATGAATTCGTACTTCATGGCTGTTTTTCTGACAGAATAATTTTTAAAATTGCGTGTTGTCTTGTACTATAGATTTTAAAAATAAAAAACACATAATATAAGTGTGTGAATTCCGGGTTTATAAAGAGTGGGGGGAGAGTAATGACCAATTTGTATGCCTTTGGACTGCCTAGTGGAAAGTTCTGTGTCAATACAATTGATGGCGGAGCTCTTGACTATGGTTGTGTAGACTTAACCTTTGCTGGAAGGCATTGGTCAGGTTGGTACACGCGTATGCCAGCCGGTTTGGCTGCGCAGGCCACCGAACACCTGGGGCATCGGGTGAGTCGAGCGCCTCACGACCTTAAAGTCCATTTGCATAGAATTATTGCCAGTCATTATTCTCGTCAGCTTGAATCCTTATACGGCGCCTTACTCGACCTGTTTATCGTTTTAGATAAAAAAGGTTTTTTACTGCGCCAGCGCTTATTTAATAAATTCGCTGCTTCGTTACCTGATGATCAATCAACGGCCTTGAAACAGGCTCTGATGCTTGGTGCGGGAAAGCTAAAATCATTACCCCATAGCGACCGTTCACGTTTTAGTAAAGGCGTTGTTGGCAGCATCAACTTGGTTATTAAAACAGGTGAGCCATCAGAACATCAATTCAGTGTCTTAGATGAGGCCCGTGATCTGATTGATTCTGGGCTGATCGATGATGCCCGCATGATACTTGAACAGGCCATTATTCAGCAGCCGGATGACCAACACACTAGCCGTGAATTGTTGGAACTCTACCGATATACAAAAAATACAGACGCGTTTGCGGCGATATATGCGCAGTTGAATGACTTGCCTTTAGCTTTGGCTGATGAGTGGGATGCACTGGCTGATATACTTCTTGAGAAAGAAGGTGCTGACGGATGAAGATAGTCAATAGCAAACAGTTGCGCTTGGCTGCCTACGGCTTTGATGCAAGGTCGGAAGAAGGCTTTCGTATGGCCTTCAAAGGGCCTGGTCAAGGTAAGGTGCTGTTGGTTGATGAGGGCAGTGCTGAATTTGGCATTATCAATCTGGATGCGGCTGATTCCCGCCGTTTGCTGGATGAATATGAAAAACGCCACCCAGGTAAACCGGCCATTAAATTTTCGGTTAAGCCATCTGATAACAATGATGTACTACATGTAAAAAAACCAGCCAGCATTGATGATATGTTGACTGCAATTAATAATCTGAGCAATGAAATTAACAAGCATACCGATGCTGCTGCGCTTTCTGGCGATAATGGTAAATTGGTTGAAAAGTCATTGCCAAAGAAAGTCCATCGAGGAAAAAACCTTTCTTTTTTCTACAACCCTAAAGACTATCTGCAGGGTGAGGTCCATTCGGCGATGAAATATGCAGAAACTCGTGGACTGGCGGTGGAGTTATGGTTGATGGGTGATGAAGCAAGTTGGAAAAAGATTATTATTCTGCCTGGAATTAAAAGGGTTATAACATCGATGAACAACAAGCAGCTACATGCTTTTTGTAGTTTGCCAAAGTCGCTTATGAATAGTCGTATTTATCGCCGTAATGAAAAAGAGACTAAAATTATTCAGGACAGAATTGAAGCAGATGGGCGAGGCATAAGCTTTGAGTCTTTTCTTTGGAAGGTCGCGCTTTATACTAGTCAGGGGCGTCTGCCGCATGGGACAGAACCTAGCGATGTGGCATGTTTAAAGCATTGGCCTAACCTGACGCGTTTGTATCCTGTCGCGGGTTCTATGCGTATTACAACTTTGATGGTGAATCAGCCGCGTAGTTTGTTGCTGGTTGCAAAGGTCTTGAATATCCCAGCGGGCAGGGTATTTGCCTTTTACAGTGCGGCCTATGCCATAGGCATTGCTAATGGTAATCGAGATACTATTGAGGTGGATGATCGTTGCTTGCCGAAACGGCACCGTGATCATAGTATGTTAGGTCGTATTTTGAAACGTATTAAAAAGAACACTGACTCAGACGTTGATGTCTTTGTTTAGTCAAATCATAACAATAATAAAACCTATGTCGGTGCATGAGTAATTATAAAATAATTTTTACAGGTCCTGTTGGTGCTGGCAAGACAACAGCGATCTCTTCGTTGAGTGATATCCCGGTTATTGCGACAGATGAGTCAGCCAGTGATATGACTGTTAATCGCAAGCAGACCACTACGGTCGCGATGGATTATGGCTTAATGAAGTTGGATGCGGGTGAGCGAATCCATCTGTATGGTACGCCAGGGCAAGAACGCTTTAACTTTATGTGGGAAATTCTGAGTAAGGGAGGAATTGGTCTGGTGTTGTTGTTGGATAATACCCGGACAGATCCCTTTCAGGATATGCGTTTCTTTATCAGCTCGTTTGAAGACTTTATTGCCAAAACCAATCTTGCAATTGGGGTAACGCGCATGGATCTTGACCAGACACCAAGCATGGCAGACTATCACGATGAGTTGGGCAGGATTGGCATCAAGCCACCCATTTTTGAGATAGATGCCCGTAAACGCAATGATGTAAATCAGCTGGTAGAAGGATTGTTGTACTCCTTGGACCCATGGCTGGGAGAATAAAGAAGCATGGCGGCATATCAATTTACAAAAAACGCATATATTTTACCGACCCCGGCCGGGGTCTTCTACGCGGTCTCTACTGAAACTGAGGACAAAACGCGTTATTTTTTACTAAGCCTGTTGGCGCAAACTAAAAGCCAGTCGCTGGAGTCAGATTTTCTGATCAGTGCAACCGGTTCAAAAAGTTCTGAAGAGGCGATGGAGCTACTTTATCGTGCCCAGGGACTTGGCTGGGTACAAGGTGAAGAGCAGCTACGCGAGGCTCCTGTTGGAATACTGGAAGAGGCCTTGCCCGCCATTTTAGGTAAGTTGTCCAGCACTAGAAAAGTGTTGCTGGTGGATAATCAAGGCTTATTTCTTTCTGCACATGGCTTTTCATACGAATTGGCCGAAGAGTTATCTGCTCTGAGTGCAGATTTAACCTCGCTATATGTACGTCATCAGCGCTTGTTGAAAAATAATATCAATATCTCGTCATCAGCGTGGGCATTGGTGAATTCACATGGTGATAGCGAGTTAGGTATATGGCCTTTGTATATAGGTGATTGCCAGTTTAATTTGGTCTTGATGGGGGCGCCGCAGTTTAATCAGCAGGCCTTTGTTGATTTGATCTGGATTTTGAGTAAACGTTATCTGGATCTGCCAGATACTTATTAGTGTTTTGAATCGGTATATAAAAGCAAGGGGAGTTTTTATATGCCGGTGATTGATTTTAACCTTAGTTGTAAGGGAGACAGGCAATGCGTTCTGATATATTAGGTTCTATTCTGAGTGACCTGAATGGTGGTTCTGTTGATATTGAAGCGTCAGCAGTTATTTCGACTGATGGTTTGATTATGGCAGCCATGTTGCCAGCAAGTATGGATGAAGACCGGGTGGGTGCCATGGCCGCTGCTATGTTGTCACTGGGCGACCGAACCGCACAGGAACTCGCCCGAGGTCATTTGGAACAGGTGTTAATCAAAGGGGACAATGGCTATGTCCTCATGACCCATGCCGGTGATGAAGCGGTGTTGTCGGTAATGGCCAAGCCATCTGCGCGTTTGGGGTTGATCTTTCTTGACGTGAAACGTGCAGCGGAGTCCATCGCCAAAGTTATCTGATTATGGATGACATGCAGCACATCGATATTGTTGGTGACTACAGCGAAGTGGTCATGCAATATTTTGATGGCAGTCGTCGCAGGGTGCTTGTTACCAATAATGAAACCCCCATGCCGGACGGTCGCCTGATCGTTTCGCGCACAGACCCTGAAGGGATCATCACCCACGTCAATGATTCCTTTGTGGATATGTCTGGTTTTAATCGCGACGAGCTGATTGGACAACCGCATTACATACTGCGCCATCCTGATATGCCTGCCATAGCCTTCAAAGGGCTGTGGCAGACCTTATTGGAAGAAGGCAAAAAGTGGCATGGTTATGTCAAAAATTTGCGTAAAGATGGTGGTTTTTATTGGGTTTATGCAACGGTAATCGCCAATGTTAGAAATAATCAGGTGGTAGGCTTCACCTCAGTGAGGCGCAAGCCATCACGACGCAAGGTTGAAGAGGCCGAAGCACTATACAAAATCTTATAGTTGTTCAGCAGGTAGTGAGCTCTGGTATGACCTATAATTTCACAGTGAGCCCAGACTTCAATCCCAGCTATCTATCTGGCTGGTTTATCTTTAACACCTGGCTGCAACGCCAGACCGGTGAAGCCATTCATCTTGATCTCTATGATGACTTCGATTTGCAGCGACAGGCTATCGCAGAAGATAAGTTTGATCTGATTTATGCCAACCCTTATGACGCATCAGTACTGGTACGTGAAAAGGACTTTGTGCCCATTGCCTGTCCGGCAGGAAAATCAGATGAAGCCGTGATTGTTGTCGCAGCGGATAGTGATATTAATACCGTCGAAGATCTGCCTGTAGGTTTGCGCATTGCAGCGACTAAAGACCCCGACGTCAACATGATGTGCATGATCATGCTCGAACCCGCTGATCTTGATCGTAACAACACAACAACCCAACACCGTGACACCTATGTGCTGCTGGCCAAGGACCTGATTCGTGGTGAGGCAGATGTCGGTTTCTTCCTGGAAGAGACATACAACAAGTTATCTCGTATTGTTAAATCTCAATTAAAGCCACTGGTGCAAAGCCAGATTCAGGTCATCAACCATGTCCTTTTACTTGGCCCAGCCTTGCAGCACAGACAGTCTGAAATACAGCAAGCCTTGTTGGATATGGCAACGACACCTGTCGGACAGTCTTTGCTGGAATCCCTGAGTTTTACTGCCTGGGCCAAGGTAGAGCCGGAAGATACTGAGTTTATGATCGACCTGATGGATACCCTGGAAACATGATGACAGCTTGTTGAAAAAAATGAGTGAAAGAGTGGGTATAAGTACGGCCACTATTTGCGGTGTTGAATAAAACGTTTTTGGTATATGGATGAGTTAAATAGCATGTTTAAAAAATATATTGGACATAAAACACGCCAACAATCAGGTGTTTTTTAGAACAATTGATATGCGGGATTGATGAATCGAGTCATCGAATAAAAGCGCAATCAGCCAGAAATCTAATTTTAAAGGTTAGCCTGGCATTTATGGTTGTTTCGGTATTCTCTATGCCAATAAAAGTAGAGTTATAACCGAATCTGGTGTTTGAGCAGTTGAAAAAGAGCGGCGTATCTGGTTGATTTGTTGTTACGACACAATGAACCAACCTAAGGAGATACGCCACCATGAGTAAGAATAGCGTTGTTAAGCTGGCAGGTCGAGATACGACTATCGATCCGCTGACAGAGTTGCTGA
>JAJRUN010000102.1 GCA_024277755.1 Gammaproteobacteria bacterium
ATCAGGTCATCCGGCACGCCCAGCTCTTTCAGTGTAGCGCCGAGATTTTCCATTACCGCATCAAAATGCGAACCGTTTAAGCCCTTTTCAACCATATGTGCATGGCCCAGACGCATGTCTTTGCCGGAGTAGTTGCTTGGGCCATCAAAGGCCATGGTCAGAAAAGCCTTCTGCTTGACCGACTGTTTATCCATGTCTACGCCTTCAAAAAACTGATTGATGCGATCATCGGCCAGCACCTTGCGATAAAAGACATCGACCGCAGCATTCACAGCAGCTTCACCGCCAATACGCTCAAACAAGGGCGCCGGTTTTGCCCCGCCAAACAAGCTTTTTAGAAATCCAAACATTTATATCTCCTAGTTACTGTAGAAATTCTCAAGTCTATCCCCACCCAGATATTAACCACTTAAAAATGCACTGTAAATACACTTTATATCCAACAACAATAGTCAAGATTAGAGAATAGCTCCAGAACTAACGACTGCCAAGGGAAAAATATTAGCGATAAAATCACTCAACTATTTAGACTCAATCGAATGTCGCAAACGGATAAAATCCGAGTGCGACACATACAACAGCTCACTCACCTTGCGAATCAAATACTCCTCATACTTATCCTTGTCCATATCAGCAAAAGAGACCGCCCACATCATTTCTACAATCTTGAGCTTTTGCGAATAATCAAAGCTTTCATTCACCAAACGGGTAAATTCAAACAGACAGGTAACATCATCTATCTCGCTTTCTGCCAGGTCGATTATCTGTTTTGTTTCTATTGCACTGAGTGAAAAAAACGTCTGAATAGCCGTAGCGATGGCCTGCTTTTCTTTTGCGTCAATATGGAAATCGGCGCGGGAAACCTCGATCAACAGAGTGGCGGTGGCAAGCTGCAAGGCACGTTCAGATGAAACGACTGTTGCACCATCGTTAATAGATTGAATTTTTTGCTCAAAGAAACGCTGTATTTTTTTGATCATCTAGTTATCAACAGTCGATAAGGTAACGGAATTATGACGAGCGCCTGGCAGTAGCATTTCAACAATTTCGTCATAACCAGCAGCACGGGCAATCGCTTGCGCATCTTCGCCACTGGTATTATGAATATTGATTTCTACCCCTGCCTGCAGCAACTGTTCAATCACATCGTCATGCCCACCACGCGCGGCCAGCATCAAGGCCGTCATACCACTGCTGCTGCCACCTTGTGTATCGCTGGCATATCCCAATTCAGGACGTTCAATCACATTTACGTCAGCACCCGCAATAAGCAAATCAGCTAGAATCCGCTTGTTCCCTAGCCTAGCTGCCTCCATCAGTGGGCTAATTCCAGCCAAACTGACAATATTCACATCTGCTTTGGCATCCAGCAGGTATTGCAACTGTTTGCGACGACCATTTTCAACGGCAACATAAATCGCTGTTTCACCCATAAAACCTCGGTAATCCACATCAGCACCCGCCTCGACCAAGAGTTTGACGACAGCCAGATAACCCTTCTGCACAGCTGTAATCAGAACACTGTTTTTACCCATTGCATGTTTAGCCAGGGCAAGCCGGTTGCGACGATTGTCCTGTTCGATGGAATTTGGATCAGCACCGTTTTCAAGCAGCATTTTGACCATTTCCATATTTCCCGCCGCCACTGCCACAAACAGCGGCGTTTCACCGTGACGATTGGCCAGATCAATTCTGGCACCGTTGCTAAGCAGGAAATACGCTTCTTTAAGATGCCCTTGGCGAACTGCCGCATTCAATGCAGTTTCGCCACGCGAAGCCGCCTCCATTAGTTCCAGCTGATTAAGCGGTGCATGAGATTTCGACAGGGCAAACTGACGCAAACCAGATGGTACAAAATTCACGTCAACATCAGCGGCTATCAACATTTTTAAACTTGCTGAACTGCCGGCATACGCGGCTGCCAGCAATGGTGTTACACCATTTTTGCCCGAAAAATCAGGATTGGCACCATTGGCTAGCACCTGTTTTACCTTGATGTAATCACCCAGTCCAGCGGCCTTGAGCAGGGTTTCATCCAGGTTCATTCCGACATAAACCTTATCATCCTTTGCTCCGGCCTGTTTAAGCACCTCAACCACCTCGGCATTGCCGCTGCTGCGGGCAAGATTCAAGGCTACATCACCATGACGACTACTGAGATTAGGATCGGCACCATTAGCCGTCAGCAATTGCGCCATCGCCGCCCAGTCAACCGGTTGCCGAGCCAAGCCCGATGTGGCGGTATACATCAGTGGTGTATAGCCGCTATTACTGACATTGGCAGGCAGTGAATTAGCCAGGTTTGGATTAGCCCCGCCCTTCAATAAAACCTTGACGGCCTTGTAATGGCCATATTTTACCGCCATGGACAACGCCGTTTCAGCATCATTATTTTTGGCATTGACCTCGGCACCCAAGCCAATCAATTTATGCGCCAGCTCAAAATAGCCCTTCACAGCCGCCGCCATCAGCGCAGTAAGCTCTTCGTTATTGGTTGCGTTAATCTCGGCACCCCGCGCCAGCAGCAACGCCACAATCTCAGCCTGGCCATTGCTGGCCGCAGCAATCAACGCCGTATTGCCGTAAGCATCTCTGGCATCAACAGCCATACCGCCATCGAGCAAATAACTAACGTCTTTGGACTGGCCATACCGGGCAGCCAGAACCAGACGCTCAGGGGAGGGATCAACGAGATAAGATTCAGACACTGGCACGACCGGCTCAGCAATAACAGACTGCGGTACTGGGGCAGGTTTCGCCACAGCGACGGCAACCACACTTCGCTCAGCAGGCTTGATGGCCATTTGTTTACCACCGCAACCACTAACACCTGCGGCAATAGCCGTTAACAAAACCAAACGACTCAATTTCAACGCATTATTGGAATGTTTTTGCATTTATTTCCCTCTGACTGGCTCCGCTAAAGCACCTCAATCGTTGCTGTAATACAGACTCATCCTTGAGGGAGCTTCGCAATCATGCAATGGCCACATATACTTAAACAGCCTGCTATATTAGCATGCATTTATAAGCTTCAAGATAAGATAAAACTTGTCAGTGAGTTAGTGTTATATCTGACTATTTCACATGAGTATAGTGAGATCTCATCGATATTGAATATTCTACTGGATGGCATCAGATTCCAGCTCCCGCCAGAGCGGCGTATCCCCTGCCGCCTTTTCCACCTGATCCATATAACTGGCATGCGCGGCTAATTCTTCAGCACTGGCCCTGACAACCCGCAAAGGTGAGCGATCAGCATTAATCAAGACCCGCTCCTGCTTGTTGCCGGCAACCGACGGATCTTTTTCTGCTTCCACAAACAATAGCGTCTGACCACCGGTCATGGCCAGATAAACATCCGCCAGAATTTCCGAGTCAAGCAAGGCGCCATGCAGGGTACGACTGGCGTTGTCTATGCCATAGCGTTTACACAATGCGTCTAGGGTATTACGCTGTCCCGGGTGCATTTCACGCGCCATTTTCAGGGTATCAAGAATCTGGCAATGCGCCTGTACCTTGCCCCACTCCGCCCCCAGCAAGCCAAATTCATAATTGATAAAACCAACATCAAAGGGAGCGTTGTGAATAACCAGCTCAGCGCCCTTTATAAAATCAAAAAAATCCTGGGCAATTTGTGCAAACAGGGGTTTATCCACCAGAAATTCGTTGGTAATACCGTGAATTTCAATGGCATCATTCGGCACCACACGCTCAGGCTGAATATATTGGTGATAATGATTACCCGTCAGACGCCGGTTAACCAGCTCAACACACCCGATTTCGATAACCCGATGGCCGTCAGAGGTTTCCAGGCCGGTAGTTTCCGTATCTAAAATTATTTGCCGCATTGCGTTACTCCACTACAACTCATCGACACCACGATTAGCCAAGGCATCGGCACGTTCATTTTCTTCATGGCCACTATGCCCCTTGACCCAGCGCCACTCCACCTGATGTTTGGCATTAGCCTGATCCAGTCGCTGCCACAGGTCCACATTTTTGACCGGCTGCTTGTCCGCATTTTTCCAACCACGTTTTTTCCAGCCAATAATCCACTCTGTAATCCCCTGCAACACGTACTTGGAATCGGTCGTCAACTGCACGCGACACGGACGGCTCAAACTCTCCAACGCCATAATCGCCGCCATCAATTCCATACGATTATTGGTCGTCTCGGTCTCACCACCGAACAACTCTTTTTCTTTACCCTTACAGCGCAAAATCGCACCCCACCCTCCCGGACCAGGATTGCCACGGCAGGCGCCATCGGTAAACACTTCAACCATGTCAGACATTACGTCCACTCCGCGTTGTTGGGCTGGGCAATTCACCCAAAAAATTTCGACTGGCGTGCCAGCGCGGCTTGATCGGAGTCAAGGTGGTCACCCTTTTTTTAGCCACCAGCACATAAGCCCCCGATAGACGCGGCCACAGCTTCGCACCCAGTTTTTCCATAAAAGCAAGCTTGCTCATAATCCCGCTACGCTGTATCGGCGGCCGAAAAAAATAAGATCGCACCAGCACCACATCAAAACCCAGCAGCGCCATCCAGTCCCGGGTTCGGGTTAATGATAGAAAATCACCACACCAGGGGGCCTTGCCTGATCGCCCGAGCAATAATCGCCACAACCCCCACAGGCTCCAGGGGTTAAACCCCAGCACGACCACATGCCCTTCAGGAATCAGAACCCTATCCACTTCACGCAGAATCTGGTGTGGATCACGTTCAAACTCCAGGGTATGCGGCAACACCACCACATCAACACAGTCAGTGGCAATAGGAATAGCATCGGGATAGCCGTAGACCCCCGGGGTCAAAGTCTCACCACCTTTGTCCGGGTCTATCAACACTTTGTTCGACACTCGACTGCTGGACAGCAAATCATTGCCCAGCAAGCAGCCCACCTGAACGATATGGTAACCAAACAAGGTTGGCAGAATATCATCCAGCTGCTCACGCTCTTGTTTCAGCAGCAACTGACCGACGGGACGGTTGTACCAGCCCCGCAGGTCTTGCCTGATGCTATTGATCTGGCAGCGCCGCAGCCCCGCTATCATTCACTACTCCCCGATTAACTCCAATTGACCTGAACGACATTGCTTGTCAGCATATCGCCATGATAAAGATCAGCCCAATCCCCGCCTATTCGGACAATTATATCTGGCTAATTCAATTTGGCGACCACCAAGTAGTGGTTGTCGACCCCGGCGACGCAGCAACCGTGCAGAAAACCTTGCAGCAACAGGGGCTACAGCTGGCCGCCATACTTGTCACCCATAATCACTGGGATCACATTGATGGCATTGAAGCCCTACTGCAACAGCATCAGGTGCCCGTCTATGGCCCGGCATCAGGCCAAACACCCCGTCTCACCCACCCATGCATGGCAGGTGAGCTTATCCAAATCGGCGAGCTAAGCCTGGAAGTAATGGATGTTCCCGGCCACACCCAGGATCACATTGCCTACTACGGCCACCAGGCCTTGTTTTGTGGTGACACCCTGTTTGCCGCCGGCTGCGGCAGACTGCTGGGTGGCAGCGCCGAGCAACTATATGATTCCTTGAATAAAATCGCCAAGCTGCCGATAAATACAGATATCTACTGCAGCCACGAGTACACCTTGAGCAACCTTAAATTCGCCCAAGCGGTAGAACCGGGAAACCAACAGATCATGCAGCGCATAGCCATAGAAACAGAAAAACGCCAACAAGGCCAACCCACCCTGCCCTCAACGCTTCAGCTTGAGCTCGCCACCAACCCGTTTTTGCGCTGCCAATCTGACACCATTATGAACAGTGCAGGAAGATTTAGCGCCAAAACACTGACCAACCCAGCCGAGGTATTCAAAACCCTGCGCTGCTGGAAAGATGGTTTTACTTAATTAATAAAGATAGGGCCGGTATACTACGGCGCAATCAATGGCAGCAAAATGGACGTACAGAATATGAATACTCACACACAACGCCTCGGCAACCGGATCCTGCCCGCCATTTTAATTCTACTGTTAAGCGGCTGCGTCACCACTCAGCAAGCCACCAAACACAACAGCCAAGACAGTGACACAGTGGTGGTTGCCACTGCTGAGACCACAGAAGATTACAGCTCCATCACCGTCGCACGCGAAAATGCCATCGACCAAAGCGGCGAACAACTGCTACTGGAAGAATCTCTAGCTGCGGCCACCATCGATACAGAGCAAGTCCTGACCAGCGTCGACGACAGTCTGATTGAAAACAGCACAACACCGCCCGGCAATATTGTCGAAGCCAGCACAGAAACCGGCATCACAGCCAGCGAACCCCAAGCACCTGTCGATATCTGGCAGCGGGTTCGGTCAGGCTTTCGGCTACAGGACACAGATCACCCCCGGGTCAAAAGCGACCTGAAATGGTATGCCAAACACCAGCGCTACCTCGACCGCACCTTCAACCGCGCCGACCCATATTTCTATCACATCGTCGAACAGATCGAAGCCCGAGGCATGCCCATGGAACTGGCCCTGCTACCAGTAGTGGAAAGCGCCTATCAGCCGTTTGCCTATTCCCACGGACGTGCTGCCGGCATCTGGCAATTCATTCCTGGTACAGCACGCCGCTTTGGCCTGAAGATTGACTGGTGGTACGACGGTCGTCGCGACATCAAGGCCTCCACCACCGCCGCACTGGATTATCTGGAATCGCTCCACAAACGTTTTAATGGCGACTGGCTACTGGCTCTGGCAGCCTACAACTCAGGCGGCGGCACAGTCTCAAAGGCCATCCGCAAAAACAAAAAACTCGGCAAGGGCACCACATTCTGGGATCTTAAACTGCCTCGCGAAACACAAGGCTATGTTCCCAAACTGCTGGCCATTTCCAACATCGTCGCCAATCCTGAGCTACACGGCGTCAGCCTGAGGACAATCAACAACAAACCTCATCTGGCCGAGGTCAATATTGGTTCACAGCTGGACCTGGCCATAGCTGCCGAAATGGCCGAACTATCGCTGGAACAGCTCTACACCCTCAACCCGGCCTTTAACCGCTGGGCAACATCACCTGACGGCCCTCACCTGCTGTTATTGCCGATTGACAAGGCCGATAGTTTCAAAGAAAAGCTGGCTCAGCTGCCGAAACAACAACGGGTTAAATGGATACGTCATCGCATTAAGAATGGCCAAACACTAGGACACATCGCCCAGCAATACAAAACCACAATCAAAACCATTCAAACAGCTAACAATATCCGCGGCAACACCATCCGCGCTGGCAAATACCTCATCATTCCAGCGGCCAGCAAATCGTTAAACAACTACGCCCTGAGCCAACAGCAACGCCTGCACAGCAAACAAAACGCCAATCGCAGTGGCAACAAGACCCGGCACATCGTTCGCAAAGGCGACACCTTCTGGGATATTGCCGTCGCGCACAAGGTCTCAGTCCGCAAACTCGCCTCATGGAATGGCATGGCACCGCGTGACACCTTGCGTCCAGGGCAAAAACTGGTGATCTGGAGCAACGCCAAGAATGTCAGCAGCAGCGCCCCCGCAAGCAACCCCATGACCAAAGCCATGACCCGCAAGATCAACTACAAGGTTCGCAACGGTGACTCGCTGGCACGTATTTCACAGCGCTTTAATGTCAGTGTCAGCAAATTGAAAAAATGGAACCCCCGCAGCACCCGGGGAAAATACATTCAGCCTGGCCAGCGACTGGTTGTCTATGTTGATGTAACACGAGTGGCCGAGAATATTTAGCCTGCTCAAGCAGCGGGACAGCGAAATGATTTTTCCCGTCCCACTTGAAAAGCAGGCTGACCGGGCCGATATCTAACTAACGATTTCCCCACCGAAGTTACCCTATGATCATAAAAAAAATCGTGCTGTTCACCCTGCTAACGTGTTCAACGCTCGCTGTCACAGCGGCCAATGCACCGTTAAATCCGGCACCGGAACATAGCTTTTCAACAATTCTTTTAACCAAGCTCATCAAGCAGCTCCATTACAAAGAAAGCTCGCTGGACGATGCTCAATCCAGCGCCATCCTGGATCGATACATTAAAGCCCTTGATGCCAACCACAACATCTTTTCTGCCGAAGATATTGCCTCGTTCAAACACTACGACACCGTTCTGGATGACGCCTTGCGCCGTGGCAACCTTAAACCGGCATTTAGCATCTTCCAGCTATTCAACCAGCGCCGTATTGAACGTGCCAACTACGCCCTCCAACGCCTGGAACAGCCCTTCGATTTCAGTCTGAATGAGCAGTATCTGTTCGATCGCACAGACGCAGCATGGCCCAAAGATAAAAATGAACTGGATGATATCTGGCGTAAACGCATTAAAAATGATGTCTTGAGTCTATCCCTGGCCAACAAAGATGACGACGAAATTAAAGAGACCCTGCGCAAACGCTATCAGCGTTTTAAAACCCGCTCCGAACAGATCAAATCAGAAGACGTATACGAAATTTTCATTAATGCCTACCTGAGAACCATCGAGCCACACACCGCCTATTTTTCACCACGCACCTCGGAAAACTTTAAAATCAACATGAGCCTGTCGCTGGAAGGTATCGGCGCCGTACTCAAAACCGTTGGTGACTACACAATTATTAAAAGCACCGTTCATGGCGGTCCAGCAGAGATGAGTAACCAGCTTCACCCTGAAGACCGCATTAGCGGTGTTGGCCAAGGCAGCAGTGGCGCAATTGAGGATGTTGTCGGCTGGCGTATCGATGATGTTGTTGCTCTCATTCGTGGCCCTAAGGGTTCAGTTGTACGTTTGCAGGTACTACCCAAGGCAAACGGTCTGGGGGGTCCGGGTAAGATCGTCACCATCATCCGCGACAAGATAAAACTGGAAGAACAGCAAGCCAAAAAATCCATTATCGACATTCCAAACGGCAAACAAACCGCCCGCATTGGTGTCATCACCATTCCAACCTTTTACATGGACTTTGATGCGGCAAGACGCGGCGAAAAAGATTATGTCAGCACCACGCGCGACACACGTAAACTGCTTGCCGAACTAGCAGCAGAA
The DNA here is from genome assembly GCA_024277755.1 of Gammaproteobacteria bacterium. Lineage (GTDB taxonomy): Bacteria > Pseudomonadota > Gammaproteobacteria > Tenderiales > Tenderiaceae > Tenderia. The sequence continues at coordinate 9,026 of JAJRUN010000102.1, forward strand.
AAGGTTGATGGCATCATCATTGATCTGTCCGGAAACGGTGGCGGCTCACTCTCGGAAGCAATTTCACTTACCGGACTGTTTATTGAATCAGGCCCGGTAGTGCAAGTGCGAGACAGCCATAACAGACTAGAAATCGACAAAGACACCGATCCCGGCATTGCCTACAACGGCCCTCTGGCCGTACTGGTAAACCGCTTCAGCGCCTCTGCATCTGAAATTTTTGCTGGCGCCATGCAAGACTATGGACGTGCAACCATCTTGGGTGAACCCACCTTCGGCAAAGGCACTGTGCAGCAAGTAATGGATTTAAATCGCCACGTCAGAAACGGCGGCGCCACCCTGGGCCAACTAAAAATGACCATCGCCCAGTTTTTCCGCATCAATGGCGACAGCACACAAAACCGTGGCGTTATCCCTGACATCATCTTTCCCACCGCGCAGGAAAATAGTGAACAAGGCGAAAGTTCACTGAAAAACGCCCTGCCCTGGGCCCATATCAAGGCTGCCAGTTTTCATCCATACAATCGCACCAAAACCAACCTTGCGGCGGTCACTGCACAACACCAAAAACGTGTTAAAGCAGACAGCGGCTTTGAATACCTGCTTGCCCAAGCCGACATGCGCAAAGAAGTTTTTGATAAAACATCCGTCACACTGCTGAAAAGCAAACGCAAGGCTGAAAGAGAAAAACAAGAAACGGAAGGTTTGGAACTGTTGAACCGCTTTCGTATTTCCCTGGGACTGGCGCCAGAAAAGCTAAGCGATCTTCAGGAAGATGAAGAAAACAACAGTGATGGTGACGACTTTTTCACAGAACAAGTAGAACTTATCAAACTGAAAGAAGCAGCCGCCATACTTGTCGACTTGATCAGTCAGCCACAGCAAGACCCACTTACCCGCCAGGCTGCGGCGCAAGTTGCCAGCCAGTTTGATTAACCAGGGTTAAAACAAGTGCTTCATAACACGCCTAAATGGCATCACAATACTAGCGTCGCCGCTGCCGTTCAAAAAATCCGGCCAGCGATGCCTTGGAGACCTTCATCAACTTCTGCATCAGCGTAAAACCAATATCAGTCACACCATGGCACTGTTCAACCTCCTCAAGCATCGCCAGCCACAGATGAGCCGTCATCTCTGCATCAGCCAAGGCCCGGTGAAAGGTACCGTCATTCGGCAGCGCCTTATATCCCACCAACGTTCCCAGTTTATGGTTTGGTGCTGCCGGGTAGAGTCGTCGGGCCGCCAGCATTGAACAGGCAAACGTGCCGGAATAATTACGCCGAATTCGCTGCAACTCTGCATCCAGAAAACGCCGGTCAAATGACGCATTGTGCGCCACCAGATTATAACCGCCGATAAAATCGGCAAATTCATCCATCACCTCAGCACAAGGCATTGCCTGACTCAACATCCTGTTAGTGATGCCGGTATAGTCCTCGATAAAAGCGTCAATGCGCCGCCCCGGATTCATCAACCGCTGAAAACGATCTGTGATCACCCCCTGTTCCAAGCGCACAGCACCAATCTCAATCGCACGATCACCCTGACCAGGAGATAGGCCAGTGGTCTCAAAATCGAGAACAACAAGGGTGTGAGCGCTGGAGTGTTTACTCTTGTGCATTGGATCAAACTTGTTAGGGCTAAACGTATTAAAGCACAACAGGGCAGCACATCGTCAAGCAGTTACCTCAACCGAACCTTCTCCAATCTCAACAACCTGACCCTGCCTGATCTTGCAACGTATACGTAGCTCCACCTCACCATCAAGCTTGATTCGGCCAGCGGCAATCAAGGTCTTTGCCTCGCCGCCACTGGCACACAAGCCCAAGATCTTAAGTAACTTATTGAGCTCTATAAAAGGGTGACCGTCCAAACTGAATTGTTTTTTGTTCATGTATTTTAATGCCTGTAATTCGTTAACTTCACAATACCTGCTCTTGCTGATTTTTTTCGCGGTTAGCATCGTTGATAATGTGCAGGCCGCCTCTAATCACAATGATTGCAATCAATACGCCGATAATCAAATCCGGCCATGATGCACCTGTCATTGAAATCAACAGCCCCGCGCCAATCACACCTAAGTTAGCAATCACATCATTTTTTGAAAAAATCCAGCTTGCCCGCATGTGAACCTCACCTTGGCGGTGTTTATAGATCAGCATCAGACAGATGCTATTGGCAATTAGCGCCACGCCACCCACAACCATCATCAGTAACGATTCTGGTTCACTGCCAACGATAAAACGGCGCACGATATCGAATAAAACACCTAGCCCCAGCAGCACCTGAAAAACACCACTCACATAAGCCGCTTTAGCTTTAACCAACAGGCTACGCCCCACCGCATAAAGACCAATGGCATAAACCGTGGCATCAGCCAGCATGTCGAGGGAGTCGGCAATCAGGGCGGTGGAATCGGCAACGATACCTGCGCTGATCTCAGCAAAAAACATCACGCCGTTAATCACCAGCAACCAGATCAATACCCGGCTCTGTTGTTTGTCTTTAATATCGATTTTGCAACCACAACCGGATGCCATTTAGTACTCCGTCTTAAGAGTGCCTACAACCGCCCCTGTTGTTCCACTGGCGTCACCCAATAGACACCTTGGCCGCTGAGGTGGTTTTGCTCAGTCAGGGCTGCAAGCACAGCGTCGACATCGGCCGCCGCCATCAGCACATCGACCCGCACTCGCGGCACATAGCCCACCACCTTGTCCCGTGCAGAAAGAAAGGGGTCTTCTTCGCTGTGATGGGAATGACCTTCAACGTGCGAAAAAGTAAAACCTTCCACCTGTTTAAAACCACGCAGGCTGTCGGCGAGCGCCTGTTGCGCCCCAGCGTGAACGACGATGGTGAGGTTTTTCATGCGCTTGTTCCTTGTTTTTGTTCGCCCCGCCCTTCCAGCCAGGCATAGAGGGTGGGCAGCAAGATCAGGGTCAGCAGGGTTGAGGTCACCAGGCCACCAATTACCACCACTGCCAGCGGTTGTTGCAGCTCTGAACCGGGGCCGCTAGCCATTAGCAACGGCACCAGACCGAGGCTGGCAATCAGCGCCGTCATCAACACTGGCCGCAGCCGTCGCTCAGCACCCTCTTGCACCGCTTGCATCACCGAGTAACCGGCTTCACGCAGCTGATTGAAATAGCTCACCATCACCACGCCGTTGAGTACGGCGACACCAAAGAGGGTGATAAACCCTACCGAAGCGGGCACCGATAAATAGAGTCCCGATAAATAAAGACTGACCACACCGCCAATCATGGCAAACGGAATATTGAGAATAATCAGCCCCGCCTGGCGCAATGAACGAAAGGTAGTGAAGAGCATCAGGAAGATCAGCACGATAGCGATGGGCACCACCAAGGCCAACCTGGCCGCGGCACGCTGCTGGTTTTCAAACTGGCCACCATAGGTGACAAAATAGCCTGGTGGCAAATCAACACTGGTCTCAATGGCGTTGCGGATATCATCAACAAACCCAACCACATCACGGCCTTCAACATTAGCCTGCACGACCACCAAGCGCTTGGCCGATTCGCGCGAAATAACCACTGGGCCGTCCACTTCGCGGATATCCGCCAGACTGCTGAGGGGGATCTTGTTACCACCAGGGGCTTCCACCAACAACGCGGCAATGGCCTGGGGTGAGGTACGAGCCTGTTCCGGGTAACGCAGTAACACACCCACCCGAAGATTCTCCTCGATCACCTCGGTCACTACCTGACCGCCGACAGCTACCTCTACCAGTCGATTGATATCTTCCGTATTGATACCAAAGCGGGAGATCGCTTCAGGACGAATTTCCACCTGTAGATAGATCTGCCCCGAGAGCTGCTCGCGAAACACATCCACCGCCCCCGGAACACCATTGACCAGCGTCTCAATCTGTTTCGATTTTTCCTCCAGCACGCTCAACTCGACACCATAAAGTTTAATGGCCGTGGCGGCACGCACCCCGGTGAGCATCTCGGAGACGCGCATGTCGATGGGCTGGGTGAAGGCGTAATCGATGCCCACAAAGCCATCCAGTTTTTCACGCAAGCGGATCTGAAAATCCTCCAGCGTCGCCGTCCACTCCTCCCGGGGTTTGGTGATGAGAAAGTTATCGGTCTGATTCAAATCCATCGGATCCATGCGCAGCTCATCAGCCCCAGTGCGTGAAACCACCCCTGTCACCTCTGGCAGCGCCATTATTGCCTCTTGCATCGGTGCATCCAGCACCAGCGAATGTTCCAGCGAGATACTGGGCAGTTTTTCAATAATCACCACGGTGGTACCCTCATCCATCACCGGCATAAACTCCTTGCCGATCAGCGGGAAAAGTGCCAACGCCGCCGCCAGCGCAGCGACAGCACTGCCCACTGCAACGCCTCGACGACGCAACGCCCAACGCATCACCGGCAGGTAGAGAGCTTTTAAAACACTTAGCAGACGGCCATCCTCCTCACTGCCGCCGCGCATAAGAAAGCTGGCAAACACAGGAATCACTGTCAGCGACAGAATCAGCGAACCAATCAGGGCGAAGCTGATGGTCACCGCCAGCGGCGTAAACATCTTGCCTTCCAGTCCGGTAAGGCTGAACAGCGGCAGAAAAACGGTGATGATAATCAGGATGCCAGAGATCACCGGCGTGGCCACCTCCATCACCGCACGATAGATAAGATGTAGGCGGCTCACCCCCTTCTGAGCATGGCTTAGGCGGGTGTGAATATTTTCCACCACCACCACGGCCGCATCCACCAGCACTCCGATAGCGATGGTCAAACCACCCAGCGACATCAGGTTGGCACTAATGCCAAAGATGCGCATCATGATAAAAGTAAATAACACCGACAGCGGTAAAATCAGCGCCACGGTAAGGGCGCTACGCAGATTTCCCAGCATCACAATCAGCACGATCAACACCAGCACTACCGCTTCAGTAAGCGCCTTTTCCACCGTCCAGACCGCCTTGGTCACCAGTTCAGTCCGGTCATAAAAAGGCACAATCGTCACGCCATCGGGCAGCGCCGGCTTGATATCCTCCAGCACCTCCTTGACCCCCTCAATGGTAGAGCGACTGTTGGCACCCCGTGCCAGCAGCACCAGGCCAGTGACCACCTCACCTTCACCATCGGCAGTCACTGCACCGTAGCGTGTCAGCGAGTTGATGCGCACCTGGGCGACATCACGCACATGCACGGGAATACCGTTTTGACTGGCAATAGTGATGCGGCCAATATCATCCATATTGCGCAATTGGCCAACGGTACGTACCAGCAGCACCTCGTTGTTGCGGTTAATGCGGTCGCCCCCGGCGTTGCGGTTGTTGGCTTGCAGCGCCGACTCCAGATCATCGATACCCAAACCATAAGATGAAAGAGCCACCGGATCGGCCACCACTTCATAGACCTTTACCTCACCGCCAAGCGAGTTGACCTCAGCCACCCCTTCGACACCACGCAGGCGCGGACGGATCACCCAGTCCTGAATACGGCGCAGCTCTTGATTGTCGTACTGCTCACCTTCAACCCGATACATATAGCCTTCACCCAGTGGCGTAGTGATGGGGCCAAGCCCCCCTTCCACTCCATCAGGCAGATCGGCCCAAACCTGGCTCAAGCGCTCGGTCACCTGCTGGCGCGCCCAATAGATATCCGTACCATCTTCAAAATCGATAACGATAATACTCAGGGCATATTTTGTTGTGGAACGCAGAATGGTCTGGCGCGGAATGCCCTGCATTTCTATCTCCACCGGAAAGGTGATACGGCTTTCCACCTCGGTGGGGGACAGGCCCGGGGCCTTGATAATCACCTGCACCTGGGGCGATGATATTTCAGGGAAGGCATCGATGGGCAGGGTTTTAAAGGCCCAAATGCCCGCACCTGTTAGCCCCAGCGCCATCAGCAACATCATCAACCGCTGCACCAGAGCGAAGCGGATCAGTGAATTAATCATCGCCTATTCGCCCCCTTGATACTGCCAATGGGACTTGAGCTCAGCCACACCACCACTAACGACTTCATCGCCAGCCTTGAGGCCAGCATCAATACGTGTCCAGCCGCCAGTGGGCTGGCCTGCCGTCACCTTCACCGGCTCAAAGCTGCGTGGCCCACTGACAATGAAAACATAGCTGTTGTTGCTACGCCGAAATAACGCACTGGCTGGCACCATCAAACCCGACTGTGAGATCCCCTTCAAATCAGCCTGCACATACATGCCGGGTCGCAGCAGTCCTTGCTGATTGTCTATCACTACCCGGCCGGAGAGTGTCTGACTACCCACCTCCACCTCACCACTGAGTGCTTCCAGGCGACCACCAAAGCGCTGCTGCGGATAAGCGGCAACACGAATACTGGCCTGGCCGCCCAGCGCCACGTCGCCAATACGGGCAACAGGAATCTGCACATCGGCCCAGACAACACTGAGATCAGCAATACGAAAAGCGGACTCCCCTGCTGCCAGCATCTGGCCGTTTTCAATCGCCACCTCCAGCAACATACCATCCGCCGGACTCAGCAGGGTGTAACCGGCAATATTGTCCGGATACTGGGCCAGCTGCTCTATCTGGGCATTATTCATACCCGCCAGCGTCAGCTCACGATGACGCTGATCCCATACCGCATCGGCCATTTTGTATTGGCTTTCCGCCGCCAGCAAGCGGCTTGTCGCCACCACACCGTCATCACTCAAGGCCTTGATGCGCTGATAATCTGCCTCGGCAACCTAATAAAGTGCCAACGCTTCCAGGTAGTCCGTCTGGGCCTGCCCCAGGGTGTTGCTGCGCAACCGCGCCAGCACTTGCCCTTTGCGCACGGTGGTTTGTTCCACCACATTCAGCTCTGTCACCAGACCATCAACCACCGGCGAAACGCGAAACAGACGCTGCTGGTCCGCCCGCAAAGTACCATTAACGCTGATGATTGCTGCCGCCTCGCGAGGTGCAACGACAGCAGTGCTCAAGGTCACGTTGCTCATTTGTTGCTGCGTCAGCTGTAATGCATTGACTGTCAGGGGCAAAGCAAGCGTGACCGCCAGGAGCATTTTTACAAAACGTGGGTTCATTGGCCAATTCCTTGATTGTTAAATAACGATAGACCTGCGGCACGGCGCAGTGCCGCGGCTTCAAGCCAGGCCCCTTGCAGCAGTTCGAGGTAGCGGCTGCGAGCATTGAAGTAGGTGTCCACGGCATCTACAAGATTGAGAATTTCTACATGCCCGGCGGCAAAACCTTTGCGACTGAGCTGAAAAATCTCTTCAGCAGGTTCCAATACATGGAGGCGAAAATCACGCCCCTGTTCTATCAGGTGAGACAAATGAAGGTGATTGAGGTGCACTTGACTGCCCAGCTGACGCTGCAGGGCATCCACTTCAAACTGCGCTTTCTGTCGACTGGCCCGAGCGGCCTCAATATTGCCTTTACTGCGATCCCATAAAGGCACTGTCACCGCTACACCAAAGGCGATAGCGTTCTGGCGTCGACCACTCAACACATCACGCTCCTGGGCGAGCCAGACCTCAGGGTCGGCAAAACGACCGGCACTCGCCACCGCCACACCGTGGCGTGCCGCCTCCACCCCCTGGCGGGCAGCCATCAACGCCGGGTGGCTATCAAGCCGCTGTTCCAAATCAGCCAGCGGCAGCAGCAAAGGAAACTGACTGAGAGCCTCCAGCCTGGGCTCGGCATCGGCCATATTCAGCAAGGTTTGAAAATCAGAGAGCGCTTCGCTGAACCTGCCCTCAGCAGTAGCAATCTGCTGCCGGGCCGATTCGCGCACCAGATCAAGCCGCAAACGCGCCAGACGGGAAAGATCCCCCGCTGCCTCACGCCGCTGGCCGATATACTGAAATTCATCGGCACTCTCTAAGCGCTGCCGGGCCAGGTCCAACTGGGCACGACTGGACTGCAAACCGTGAAACACCCGCGCCGCCTCATACTCCAGCAACAGACGCTGTTGACTGACATTGGCCTGCGCCTGTTTGAGGCTGGCATCGGCCTGCTTACGTTGCAGGCCCAGACGACCGCTAAGCGGCAGCGGCTGCGTGATACTGAACTGATTCAGGTCGGTGCCGCCCTGACCATCATCCTTGCCCATGGAATTGCTGGCCCCGATTTCGATGGTGGGATTGGGCCAGACACTGGCCTGCCCCAGACTACCTTGGCGAGCCTTTACCTCCGCTTCAGCAGCACCGCTTTCCGGCGCCACTTGCAACACACGCTGTGCAGTAGACTCCAAAATCCATGTCTGTGTTTGAGCAACCGCGTTGCTGCTCGCCATCATCAATACAACACTGGCACATGCCAGTACGCGACCCTGCTCGAAAAATCTTTTCGACACAACACACTCCTTATCACGACCAACCATGGTCTGACCAATCAATTAAACCAAAGATAATTAACATGCAGACAGCGGCAATATATGGTTATCGTAGCACTGATAAATAAAATGAGGATTAATGTGACAATACACGCGATAACGAAATGAGGTGCGACTCAAAAGGGACGGGGTAGCTCTCTGCAGCAATGAAGCTGAGATAGGGAAGTGGAATAAAGTATGGTCATGATGAGTATCTTTCATCATGACCATCACTCAAATTATAAATTATAAGGCTGAACCAAACCCCCGCACAGCAAATAACAGGCAACATGGGTTTTCGTTTATTTATTTTCCATTGTGCATAAACGCTGCCAGCAGAATCGCGGCATCACGCACGGCGGCAGCAAATTCCCGTGTTGCTTTATCAGACGAGGCCAGCTCATCAGCTTTAGCAATCAGTTCTTTGAGGGAAAGCCCGGCATAATCAGCCACCAGACCGGTACCGACATTACCCTCAAAGTCGACCACATATTTTTCATTGATTCCCAGAACTGCTGCCTGGGTGATACGGTTGTTTGCATCAAGACCAACCGCAAATTTAAGATCACCATGGCGGTAGTGTGTCTCACCAACATAGGCGGCTCCTGCAATCGCTTTACTTGTCTTGTCCGTGGCCAGGTAGTAGCTATAGAGTTTATCGTCCAGTTCAACGCCATAGGTTTTCTGTGCCCATTCAACAGCATCCTCTTTTAGCGGCTGTTTGCGTTTTACGATCCTGGTTCCGGTCGGCAGCATCTCTTTGAGAGCCGCTTTTTTCTTCATGAATTTAACTTCCGGTCCGGCATGGCCTTTATGGGCCTGAACATCTTGTGGCCAGGCGGTAATTCCAAGCACGAGGCTAAGGGCAAATATCGGCGTCAACAAATACGACAGCGGCTTACGGATAGTTTGCAGGTTCATAATGATTCCTTGTTATTTTATGTCGATGCAGCAACTAAAGAGGTTTGTTATTTTCTGCCTTCTGCAACCACAACTCCCACAACACTCGAAAGGAGATGAAGGCGAAGCAAAGTCCAATAATAGTGCCCATGGCAACTGTCAGATAGGCAAAATGGCCAGAGACAAAGCGCACCAGGTTAAGGCTGATAATGTCACCCCAGAGTCCTAAAAAAAGCAATGAAACAACGATTGCCTTGACTGATTCAGTCAACTGGGTCAGGCATGCCAAGCCCCCCATTGTCAACAGCAACAGCGAAAACGTCAGCAGGTGGACATGAGAAACCTGCGCCAGAATCTGTGGCGGCAGAGTATCGTCACCACTCATCCCTGCACCATGATCCATGGCTGACATATCCATTTTCGAGTGATCCATTCCCTCCATACTCATGCCAGCCATATCATCAAAGGAAAATTCCTCCTCGACAAAGCCCTGCTCGGCAATAACCGCGGCTTCAGTGCTGGAAAGACTTTTATCCGCATAGTGGTCGGCAATGGCCTGTGGGTCCATGCCCACGGACAAGGCAGCATTAAATACAGCGGCGAGATAACCGCTGCCGAGGATAATGACAAAGCCGGTGACCAACACCTTCCATGACAAAGACAGTCTGGCAAAGCTAAAGGTATTAAGCATGACCCGCTATTTCTCAATATCGTGCGTTTTGATCCACAGCACAGCACCCAGTTCAACCGGATAGTCTTTGCCGTCATAGCTCATAGATTCGTCGCCCTCCACCAAGGCTGCCATCCCCCACCAGCCCGATTTAGGCATTGCGTAAGCAAACACTCCATTCGCATCGGCCTTAACAATTTGGGTAATAAAGGGGTCATCAGGAGCTGTTACTTCACCTTTTTCGTTGTAATATTCCACTTCAACACGGGCAAAAGGCACTGGTTTACCGTTGTGTTTGACCACGCCGCGAAACATATTATTGGTCCACAATCCATAAGGCCTTGTCAGTGGAATAATTTCGGCCTTCAAGCCCAGTTCGTGATCCCAGCCCTCTTCCATGCCAAAAGCATTCACAACAGTTTTGGTGTAATGAATAATGAAACGCTCCTCGGCAGCTTCCCAATAGGGTTCAGGCTCCACAAAAAAGAGGTGGTCACCAGGTTTACGAATTTTGTAACTGGCTTGATAGGCTGACAATGTGTCGCCCGCACGGTCCTGATAACTGGACTTGTGCAGACTGCCAAGCAAGTCAATCTCTTTTCCCGCCACCCAGACACCAAAGCGTTTCGGCTGCTTCATGTTGAGCCCCATGCCTTCAAATGGATGGGTAAAAAGAAGCTTGAGATCAAGCTGACGGCTTTCGCCTGAGGAAATAATCTCGTCTGAAGGAATAATCATCTGAAAATGGGCGTACGCGGGTGCGACTGCACCCGCCATAGCGGCCATTATGACTACCTTGTTTAACAAGCGGTTAAACCTTGATTGGTATTTCATAATAATCTCCGGCCTTGATTACAACGAAGTGCTCCAGCCCATACTCCAACGATACTTTTCATCATTGGAAATCCCGGTCAGCTCTTGATAGATTGGGTATGAGACGTTGGTGTAGATGCTTTGTTTCTTATTAATGCCAAAGCTAATACCTGGTGACAAATAAATCACATCACCGCCACTATTCTTCTTGATCTCATCATTTTCAAGATCCTGGTCAAAGAATATGCCATTTAGCTCGATGACAGGAATGATTGAGCTGTGGTGAGCAAAGCTTGCTGCCACATCAAACTGCATCGAGTTACCAGCACGAAATTGCTTGGCGCCTTGTGTACCAAAACGATATAACGCATCGGCATCGATGGAAATACCTTCCGTCAAATGACCACTGTAGGCAACACCCCCCTGAAAGGTAATCGCGCCACTGCCTGGCTGGTTATGCGTGCCAATGATTTCGCCATTATCTGTTTTGTTAGTTATTTTACCGGTGGGCAGAATAACACCAAAAATAGAGGTCCATTGATTATCACCGTCATTGAAAAAGCGGTAGCGGCCTGTTACCAGCATATCGCCAAATCCAGGTGACTCTTCGGTGGGTGAAATACAATTGGCAGTGCTCAAATTGCCTGCAACCGCCGGGGTAGCAGTAAAACAGTCACTGGCAAATTGATCACCATTATCTTTAAATTTTTTGAAATTGTTGTACTGAAGCATAAGATTGATGTCCATATCTTCATTCACTGGAAAACCGAACGAGAGAAAATAAGCATCCTCGCTGGAATGCATGTGAACATCTTCACCTTGCGCCCTGAAATCAATCAACTGCTGGTCAGTAAAGGTCTTATATCGACGCGCATCCCAACGCAGACTAACCACCGGTTCTTCAAGAATAGCCGCACCAACAGCATTAATACTGCCACCACCGCCACCACGAATGGACTCGCCATGAGCGTGGGCCGTAGTAGAAATTCCCCCCAGTAACAGAGGGATTGCCGCTGTTGCCACTAGCGCTGCGTTATGTAGTGATTTATGTTTGAACATCTTTTTATAAACTCCCTAATGATTTAGTTAAACACTCTTCGTGGTGACCATCAGCATGTCAGCGATAAGACTGTACTCAGTCCGCAATTTTTCTGCCCGCTATCATAACGGCAAGCATTGAGTTCTTTATAGCGGAGGCATGGGCGAGAGCTTAAATCACGCACCAGCGGCAAGTTTTAGACAATTCACCCGAGAATGAAGCCATTAAATTACCAAACGAACAACCGTAAAAAACATTCGCTCTCAACACTGACCACCTCAGTAACACGATAATCCAGATTGTGCCACCAACAGTGTTACGTTGTCAATATTTCGTGTTACCACGTCTAATGCTTGACAAGGGGTTAACATAACCCCCAGTGATACATGTGGAGCAAAACAACCATGGTATCACTGAAAAACCGCCTCAAAAATCATACCGAACAAATAGTTACCTGAACATCGACGCATGCCAAAAACACTAACAACCTGACTTTTCACAGCGCTGCAGTTCAAATTCAAGCGTCGAATGATCGATATTGAACCGTTGTCGCAATTCGCTTTTTAAAGCTGATTTGACGCTTTCTGTCTCAGAAAAATCAGCAATCACCACATGAGCCTCCAGAGCGTTGTGATGTTCATCCAGCTGCCAGATGTGCACATGATGAACATTTGAAACAGTATTAATACTCTCCATCACGCTGATTACCACGTTGATGTCTATATCTTCTGGCGTACCCTGCATGAGGATGTGGATGGTTTTCGGCAGCATAGTGGCTGCCTGATAAAGCACATAGGCGGCGATAAGCAAGGTAAGCGCCGTATCGGTCCAGTACCAGTCGTAGAGAATAATCAGACTGCCAGCGGCAATCACCCCTACCGACGCCAAGGCATCAGAGACGTTATGCAAAAACGCGGCACGGATGTTGAGGCTGTTTTTCGACATGCTGTAGGTCAGCACCGCGGTGGCCACATCGATCACCAGTGCAATCCCCGCCACAATCACCACCGTCCAACCTTCAATGATCTGCGGCTCGTAGATCCGCCACAGCGCCTCATAGATCAGATAAAGCCCGACGATCACCAGCATCACAAGATTGATCAGTGCTGCAATCACCTCGGCCCGCTTATAACCAAAGGTTTTAAAACGGTCAGGCGGCTGCCGGCCAACCTTGCGCGCTACCCAGGCAATCAACAGCGATGCAGCGTCACTAAAATTGTGCAGTGCATCGGCGATCAGTGACAGGCTGCCGGAAATAACCCCACCCACCACCTGAGCCAGGGTCAGCAACATATTAATCGCAATTGCCCAACCCAGGCGGCGATCACCCATGGAATCTACATCGTGATGCTGATGGTCGTGTGGCATATGGTTCCCATGTTGGAAAAATGAATTACCACTGCAATGTCATCTTCATACCCAGGTTCGACGTTCCCAGGTAACTCAACTGACGCCTCTCCTCAAACTGACTGTTACTAACCAGCGTTTTCTGAAACTGCGGCCCCAGCATGGGACGTAGCGACACCTGGGTTGTTCGACCAAACAGCTTATCGAACTTTTCATTCAGCGCCCCCATCGGATCAGTCATGATCAGGATAAATTTATCACCCCCGCTCAGTTGCCCGGAAGCGGCTGTTCTTGCCTGAATATTGGCTCGCACCCCCATAAAATACTTGCCGACAAAATAACCCGCCCCCGGCGTGACAATCAGATCCTGTATTGATGGCTTTTCAAAAAAGGCCTCTGCGCCAAATTCATATATGGCCGACAAGGTTGCCGAATAGAAAAAAGAACCCAGCTCGCCGAAACCCCGCTGCTGAGCGCGAACATAATAAACTCCACCCCAGTAAGGATGCAGAATATAGTTAATCCACCAATCATCTTTATCCCAAACAATTTGCCGAACATTGTCCTTATACTGCTGGATACTGAAATCTTCCTTGGTCTCATCTGTCCAGCCGGAAATATTCGTCGGTGCTAACCAAAGCACACCGATAATGGATAGCTGGTAGCCCATGAAATAGGCGGTATCTCTTCCCAAACCATTCCAATCAGCACTGCCTGAAATAGAAAGCGCTGGCGACGCCTCTGCCAACGACAACGAAAGACCCGATGAGTTTTCATACCCCATCTCTCCCGCGCCACTCGCCAACAAGTCCAGCTTGTAGACGGGCTCAATCTTAGACTCGGATAAAGGGGGGAGATTGGAATCTTCCCCAATCTCCCCCCAGGCAACAACCGGCAACAATAAAAGGCCAATCATGACCCTGGATACCAGGGCCATCGAACACCTACCCATCACTTACCCTCATTTGCCGACTTTGAAAAAACGCCATAAAGCGCCGGAATAACAAA
>JAJRUN010000103.1 GCA_024277755.1 Gammaproteobacteria bacterium
CAACACCTTCATCAGGGTTGATTTGCCTGCACCATTGCGGCCCACCAGACAAACCCGTTCGCCCGCATCGATCTGCAGATTCAAACCATCTAAAAGCGGCTGACCACCAAAACTGACCACCACTTCACGCAAGGTAATTAATGCCATAACAACTCCATATTTATATGGTCGCTATGGTACTCCATTCCCTGCTTGAAAAGAGAAGATTGTGGCAAACATGTTAAGGGTAGAGCCTACGGATTAAGCTCCGCCGCAAACGTCTTAAGGACAACCTTAATCGGCACAGACAAACCAAAACCCTCGCCTAACACGGTCTTTGAATATAATTTCAATGTATTGACCCCAAGCACTCTGCCATCGGCATCAACCAGAGGGCCACCACTGTTACCCGGCAAAATCTGACTATCGGTCACAAGCTTGCCGGCACTCACCCCGGTGATAATGCCCGAGGTAACAAAATCCTTCATTCCCAGGGGACTGCCAATGGCGTAGACCTGCGTACCCTGCCGGTTATTTTTATTTGTGGCCGCACGCAAAAAAGGCGTCACGTAACGATCAACCTTGAGCAGGGCCAGATCATGATCCTTGCTCTCTTTGACCAGTCTGGCACTTAATCTGGCACCGTTTTTCAGGACAACATTGAACCGGCTGGCATACTTTACGCGATTGGCCTTGGAATTAAAGTCAAAACGTTCGCTGGAATGCTTACGCCGTATTGCATTCACCTCACGCTCAGCCTTGCTATAATCACGCTTCGAATTTACATAACGCGCCTTATATGAGCGCCACCGGGCATTGGCCACATCTTTACGCTGCACTGACTCATTGGCAATGGATGTTTCATAAGCAGTAATCTCCTGCTTCATCACCCCCAATTCAGCCGCCCAGACCTCTAAACGGCGTTCAGCCTTCTTTAAACGCTGATCGGCCTCATCAAATTTTTCAGCACGCCCCTGCCAGCCCTTATAATCCGTGGGTCGAACCACATGACGATTCGTCACCAGAAAGCCGCTGTCTGTCATAAAAAAACCCGAGCCGGTACCCACGCCGGACTCCACCTTCACTACCGCCAATGTGGCCAACTCAATGGCCGTTTGCGGCAAGAATTTTTTATTCAGCATTTTATCCAGATTATCCGGCAGCCTGCTTTTTTGGCTTTTGCCAATAGAAAAACTTTCTGCCTGCCGTTCATCCACTGGCGGTTTATCACTAAAAACCCACTTACCGCTGGCATCCTTATACTTATAAACCTGAGCCTGAGCCGGCATCCCAAGCAAGCTCAATAACAGCCAGGCAAAACATAACCATCGACACCCCATTATCATTCCCCCAAGCTCACAAATGCGACTCAATCACCTCAACAAAGGCACGAATTTCATCGCGGACACGACGATAGTGGTCCAACGCCTCCGCTTCAGTCAGGGCTGATTTAGCCAACTTGGGGGGGTCATCGAAACCAACATGAATCAACCGTGGCGCACCACTAAAGACCGGGCAGTTCTCATCAGCGTGACCGCAAACGGTAAAGACCACATCAAAAACCACCCCCAGATCATTGACATTGTCAGAGCGGTGATTCGAGATATCCGCCCCCGCCTCGGCCATCACTTTAACCGCATTGGGGTTCAGTCCATGGGTTTCGATACCGGCGGAATAGAAGTTATATTTACCCCCCTTCAGCGCCTTGCCCCAGCCCTCGGCCATCTGACTGCGGCAGGAGTTGCCGGTACATAAAAACAGAATATTCAATTTTTCGTTCATGTTGATCCCTTTGCCGCAGCCCGAATTCCGACCCAAAAAACAGCCAACTGCTGAGTGTAGACGGATGAGATGGCCGCCAGGTTGCCCTGCCGCAGCACCAATGGCACACCGTAAAAAATAGACGCCAGCCCCACCATCACCGTCGGAATGTGGGTATTGGCTGGCAGCTCACCACTGCGAACAGCCTGTTCCAACGACGGCAGCCAAACCTTATCGACACCACCGACAGGCAGCGTTTCAATACCATCATACTCAGGGTAGGCAATCTGCCGCTCAGCCAAACCAATCTCGATAAACTGGGGCTTGTCCCGCTGCAATGCCTGACGGGCAATCATCTCACTCATCACCCCCGACTGCGTCTGGAAACTGGCCGCCATAAAATCAAACGACACCCCAATAGCCGCCACACCCTGTTCCTCGGATGCCTGGCAACGCCAGCCCAGCTCCAACATCCACAGCTGGGTGTAGTAATCAAGCAGATCCAGCTTGCGCGGAAAGTAGTTAAAAAAGGTCGCCTCTGACACCTCGGCATCGTCACACAAATCGCGCACCACTACCTCTTCCAATGAGGTCCGCTCTAGTCGTCGCGCCAGGGCCTGAGTCAATTTCAGGCGTGTCTTGGCAAATTTTCGTTCTCGCAACCCAGGTTTTTTAGATTTTTCCATGGACTCACTCAAAAAATAAAGCCATCTCTATAATTAAAGCCAGCCCCCAATTTATATAGATTAAACATGGATTTCAAGCCCCCAACCCCCCGAAAAAACCATTTAAAAACAAATCTAATTAAGCCTCCACAGCATACCGATAACCGATAACCGATAACCGATAACCGATTACCAGACAGACTTTTTAAAGGTGTAGACAATCAAACAACCTGAACAAAACCTTACCCGGCAGATACAGGTGTCTGAGCTTGATATTCAGCAACGTAAGGACTTGCTCAACTTCACAAAGGAAGATGCTCACCGGCTTAAATCCCACAAAATAATTATTGCCAAACGCGTTGACCATATCGTGGAAAAATTTTACGCCTGGCAACTGGAGATACCCGAAATTTCCCACCTGACCGACGACACAGACACCCTGAACGTACTAAAAAAGAAAATGCGCTGTTACGTACTGGAGCTTTTTGACGGCTGCTACGACCGCGATTATATCAATCGCCGCCTGCATATCGGCGAGGTACACAACCGCATCGGAATTTCACCCAAGCTATATCTTTCAGGTCTATATTTACTGCAATCATCACTCAACAAAGAAATAGATCATCACACCAGCGCCAATCCCGATGATGATTCAGGCCCAGCACTAAAAGAAGCCCTGAACAAACTCATCAGCCTGGACACTCAATTTATTTTCGATAGCTATATCGACAACCTGATGTCCGAGCTGGCCTCTGCCAAAGAAGAGCTGTCCAACTACGCTTCCAGCCTGGAATACATCGTCGCCCAGCGTACCCAGGAACTTGAAGCCCTGTCACGCCAGGATGCGCTCACCAAGCTATACAACCAGCGCGCCTTTTTTGAACAAATACAAAAGGAAATCGCCACCGCCACACGCCACAAAGATCAGCTCTGTCTAGCCTATTTTGATCTCAATAAATTCAAACTGATCAACGATCAAAAAGGCCATTTGGCTGGCGATGATGTGCTGATGACAGTTGGAAAATGCCTATTCAACAGCCTGCGCACAACCGATTTTCCCTGCCGTTATGGCGGCGATGAATTTGTCATTATCATGCCCCGCACCAGCCCGGATGAAGCCATAAATATTTGTCAGCGCTTTATCACAGCTTTTGAACAGGCCAGCCATGGCACCACAATCAGCATCGGCATTGTCAGCAGCGGCCCTGACAGACATATGGGCGCCGACAATTTTATAAAGGCAGCGGATAAACAAATGTACAAGGCCAAGAAAAAGGCCCATGAAGATGATGCCAGCCATATCTGCACTGCCCCCAAGGCATGACAACTCCGACACAGGAAGCATCACTATTCATGTTAAAATGGCCGCCTTTTGTGAAAAGCGTGTCGAAAACAATGGCAAACCCAGAGTCCTTACTTAAGCAAAAAATTCTCATCCTCGACGGCGCCATGGGTACCATGATCCAGCGTTACAAGCTGACTGAAGAGGATTATCGCGGCGAGCGTTTTGCCGACTGGCCCTCAGACCTGAAGGGCAATAACGACCTGCTGGTGCTGTCCCAGCCCGACATTATTCGCGACATTCACACGGAATATCTTGAGGCCGGTGCCGACATTATCGAGACCAATACCTTCGGAGCCAATGCCGCCACCCTGCATGATTACGGCATGCAGGAGCTCAATTACGAGATGAACGTGGCCGGGGCGCGCATTGCCCGTGAGGCCTGTGATGCCATCGCCACGGCGAACAAACCCAGATTTGTTGCCGGGGTGCTTGGACCCACTAGCCAGACCTGCTCCATCTCGCCAGACGTTAACGACCCGGCGGCACGCAAGATTACCTTCGACCAGTTGGTGGAAGACTATTCCGTCGCCACTCGCGGCCTGATTGACGGTGGTTCCGACACTATTCTGATTGAAACCATCTTCGACACCCTCAACGCCAAGGCCGCCATCTTTGCGGTCAAATCGGTCTTTGAAGAACGCGACACGGAGCTGCCGATCATGATCTCCGGCACCATTACCGACGCCTCTGGCCGCACCCTCACCGGCCAGCTGACCGAAGCCTTTTATAACTCACTGGCCCATGCCAAGCCGATTTCCATCGGCCTGAACTGTGCCCTGGGTGCGGAAGAGCTGCGCCAATATGTAGAGGAACTATCACGGGTGGCCAACTGCTACGTCAGCGCCCACCCCAATGCTGGCCTGCCCAATCCGCTGGCGGAAACCGGCTACGACGACACCCCGGAAAACATGGCCGGTTTTATTAAAGAATGGGCCGAGAGTGGCTTCATCAACATTATCGGCGGTTGTTGCGGCACCTCACCTGAGTTCATCAAAGCGATTGCCGAGACAGTTAAAGACATTGCACCGCGCAAGATCCCTGGGATTTCTGTCAAGACCCGTCTGTCTGGGCTGGAGCCTTTCAACATCGGCGCTGACTCTCTGTTCGTCAATGTCGGCGAGCGTGCCAACGTTACCGGCTCAGCCAAATTCAAACGTCTGATCCTCGAAGACCAGTTTGATGAGGCGCTGGATGTCTGTCGCGAGCAGGTGGAAAACGGTGCCCAGGTGATCGACATCAACATGGATGAAGCCATGCTCGACGGCAAACAGGCCATGGCGCATTACCTCAATCTGGTGGCTTCCGAACCTGACATCTCCAAAGTGCCTGTGATGGTGGACTCCTCCAAGTGGGAGATCATCGAAGCCGGGCTGAAATGCATTCAGGGCAAGGGCATTGTCAATTCCATCTCCATGAAGGAAGGCAGGCAACAGTTTATCGAACACGCCAGACTGATTAAAAAGTATGGCGCTGCCACCGTGGTGATGGCCTTTGATGAACAGGGCCAGGCCGACACCTTTGAACGCAAGACCGAAATCTGCAAAAACTCTTACGATATTCTGGTCAACGAAGTGGGCTTTGCCCCCGAAGATATCATCTTTGACCCAAATATCTTTGCCGTTGCCACCGGCATTGAAGAACACAACAACTATGCTGTCGACTTCATCGAAGCGACACGCTGGATCAAACAAAATCTGCCGCACGCCAAGGTGTCGGGCGGCGTGTCCAATGTCTCGTTTTCTTTCCGTGGCAACAACCCGGTACGCGAAGCCATCCACGCCGTGTTCCTCTACCACGCCATCAAGGCAGGCATGGACATGGGCATCGTCAACGCGGCGCAACTGGCGGTTTATGATGACCTGCCAGAAGAACTGCGCGAACGGGTTGAAGATGTGATTCTCAATCGTCGTGACGACTCTACCGACAGGCTGTTGGAAATTGCCGACAACTATCGCGGCGATGGCAAACAAGCCAAAAAAGAAGATCAGGAATGGCGTAGCTGGGCGGTTGAAAAACGTATCAGCCACGCCATGGTCAAAGGCATCGACACCCATATCGTCGACGATACCGAAGAGGCGCGCCAATCGGTTGAGCGCCCTATTCATGTGATCGAAGGCCCCTTGATGGATGGCATGAACGTGGTCGGCGATCTGTTTGGTGCTGGCAAAATGTTTCTGCCCCAGGTAGTTAAATCCGCCCGGGTAATGAAAAAGGCCGTTGCCCATCTGATTCCATTTATTGAAGAGGAAAAGGCCGAAGGCGCGGCACAAAGTAATGGCAAAATCCTGATGGCCACGGTCAAAGGTGATGTCCACGACATCGGCAAAAACATTGTCGGCGTGGTATTGCAATGCAATAACTTTGAAGTCATCGACATCGGCGTGATGGTGCCCACCGCCACCATTCTTGAAGAAGCAAAAAAACATAACGTCGACGTCATCGGTCTGTCCGGTCTGATTACCCCGTCACTGGAAGAGATGACCCACATTGCCAAAGAGATGCAGCGCCTGGGCATGACCACACCGGTGATGATTGGCGGGGCCACCACATCAAAGGCACACACAGCGGTTAAGATAGACCAGCACTACGATCACCCCATCGTCTGGGTCAAGGATGCCTCGCGTGCGGTGGGCGTGGCGCAAAGCCTGATCTCGCCCGAGTTGCGCGAAAAATTTGTTGCTGATTTGAAGATAGATTACCAAGGCGTGCGCGAACGCCATGCCAGCCGCCAAAAAGAAACCAAGTGGCTGAATCTGACCCAGGCCCGCGCTAACAAGATGCAAATCGACTGGGCCAGCTACAAGCCCACTGTTCCCGGCTTCACCGGCACCAAGGTCTTTGATGATTACCCGCTGCAAGAGTTGGTAAAGCACATCGACTGGACACCCTTTTTCCATAGCTGGGAACTAAAAGGCTCTTATCCAAAGATTTTCGATGATGCAGAAAAAGGCGAAGAAGCGAAAAAACTGTTTGCCGATGCCCAGGCCATGTTGAATCAGATCATTGATGAAAAATGGCTGGCAGCCAAAGGCATTATCGGTTTGTATCCCGCCAATGCCGTGGCCGATGATATTGAAGTCTATAAAGATGACTCGCGCAGCGAAGCATTAACCACCTTCCACAACCTGCGCCAGCAACAGCAAAAGGCCAAGGGCAAACCCAATCGTTGTCTGACTGACTTTATCGCCCCCAAAGATTCCGGCGTTAAAGATTACATCGGTGCCTTTGCCGTCACCACCGGCATCGGCATTGACGAGCGCGTGGCTGAGTTTGAAAAAAACCACGACGACTATAACGCCATCATGCTCAAGGCCCTGGCCGACCGGCTGGCCGAGGCCTTTGCCGAAGTGATGCATCTGCGGGTGCGCAAGGAATTCTGGGGCTATGCCGCCGATGAATCCCTTAGCCACGCGCAAATGGTCAAGGAAGAATACAAAGGCATTCGTCCGGCAGCTGGCTATCCCGCCTGCCCGGATCACACCGAGAAGGATTTGATCTGGCAACTGATGGATGTGGAAACCAACACCGGCATCAGGCTAACCGAGGCCAAGGCCATGATTCCCACCGCCGCCGTCAGTGGCATCTACTACGGCCATCCCGATTCCAGCTACTTTGCCGTGGGCAAGATCAACCGTGAACAGGTCGAGGAATATGCACAACGCAAAGGCATGAGTATGGCCGATGCCGAATACTGGCTGGCCCCTAATCTGGGCTACGATCCGGATTAGGCCTTGCCTGAACGATAAAAATGGCTCTTTCCTATCAATAAGCGAAACAGAAGTTACGCTGATGTCACCACGGCAGGCGCTATAACATTTTAAACCTCAGCGGCGCAGATCAAGGCAATAGCAGGCGGTGCACCTCTTCACTAAAGCCGGCATTCAGCCACCGCGCAACGCCTGGCTGCGAACCAAGAAAACGATTATCCCGCGAAACAAAAATCGTATACGGCACAACCGGCACTCCCAGGGCATCACTGTCTTCCTCGTTGAGCAACAAAGCTGGTGTATCAATTTTATATTTTTTGAGAAAATATTTTGTCTGCGCGATTTTCCGGTCGAGCGACAAAGCCAGCACTTCAATCTGCGGGTTGTTCCTTTGCCATTCAACCACCTCAGGCATCTCTTTGCGACAGGGAATACACCAGGCCGCCCAGAAATGTAACAGCTTGGGTTTATCGGTCATCTCAGACAAACGATATTGATTACCTGCACCATCAATCCAGCGCAACTCAGGCATGGGTTGATTATCACCGGCATCTATTTCAGCCTGCACAAAGCCACACAGGCTGAGCAGTGCCAGAAACCCGATCATTTTTTTGGCTGTGACTCGCATATCAACGCTCAACCGTTAGATAATGCAGGATTTGTTCAAATTCCTGTTCTGTCATTCGTTCCATCCCCGCCTTGTGCATACGCTTTTGCATGGTGGTTAAGACAATCCGCCATTGTTTGGGGTTGAGCTGCCCGGCCTCGGGGGGTTGGTGGCAGGTGTCGGCGCACCGAATTTCAAAACCTTCTTTACCTGCCAGATAGACATCATCGTCAGCCTGCACGGCTGTTGCCAGAGCAAACAAAAACATCAAGATTAAACGCTGTTTCATGGCAGCTGCTGCTCAAGGATGTCAATCAATGCCGCACCATTTCGATAACCTTCGTTCATCAGAATTGTCCCATCCGCATCGATAACCACTACAGTACCCATGGCACCATTAAACTGATCCATCAGAACATGTTCGCTATCAACCAGTGTGACAAACTCGGAACCGGCATAACCATTGGCAAGTTCAGAGGCACGTGAAGCAGAGACACTGCCAGAGACATAATCCACCAGGCCGTAGACCACCGTACCGCGGCCTGCGAACTGGGGGATCACCACATTATAAAGATGATCAGAGTGCGCCAGACAAATCGGACACCACATGGTGAAATACAGCACCACCACATCGGCCGGGGCGCTGCCTGCCGACAAATGATCCGCCAGCTGAAAGCTCGTCTCGTTGCTGGTGGAAACAGTAAAATCCGCCGCCAGCTGACCCGGCATATACCCCGTTGTGCCAGCGCTCACTGCCGCCCGTTTATCATCGGAGTCTGGCAGCAGGTCATCAGTCAAATCACCACACGCCGCTAACACAGCGACAAGCAGCACCAATGACAAAAATTTACACCAGCTACTAACGCAAAACATGGCTGACTCCAACGGTAATAACATCAGTGGTGGGAAAGTTCTCACCCCAGCCCTCTCTATCCAGCGCATGATTCCAGGTGAGCTTGGCCACCCAGTTTCTGTCCTCACTGGCCCAGGCCAGGGTGGCTGATGCCGAGCGCTTGCGCAGGCCTGAAGTGGTGTCAATGGCACCATCAACACGCGCCTCATCCTCTTGCAGATAGGCATAGGCAAGGGTGCCGGTGAGTGACTGCATCTCTTCGGTGAAATGGGTGTAACCAAATGATAGCGAGCTGTTAAACCGGTCACCGCGCTGTGCATCATACGGCTCCACATAAGTGCCGTATTCGCGATTCACCGACCGTTCAAGATACTTACCGTAGTTGGCACTGAAGCTCATGTTCCACGGGTAAACCGTTTTATCCAGCAGCACATTGGCATCCAGCCGGTACATGCCCAAACCGGTGATATCAAAGTTATCCGCCACGTCATTGTATTGCGAAGTGCCAGTGGGCAGGGTCAGTGTGCCGCCCCAATACACAGCGGGGATCAGGTCCTGCCATTTTTTTACTTTCCAGACACAGGCCACCTTATCGAACTGCTCATACCAGATCGACACCTTGGTATCCCCCAGACCGTTGGTATTGCGTGAAAAACTGGGGTACTGGTTTTTATTCCAGACATAGGGCACTGAAATCGATGCCTGCCAGCGTGGTGCCAAACGATAGGCATACCCCAGGTTGAGACGATATTGATTCAGATCCGAACCGGTAGGGTCAGGCGACCAGCTGCCATCGCCCTTCCAGAAGCCATCATAATTTTCGAAATCCACACTCACGTCCACCATTGCCTGAGAAAACTTCGGCAGCACCAGCGAGCTGGCCGAACCACCCCCGCAACATGAGGCCGCCCAGGCGGATGAAGTAAAACCAAACGCCGTGCCCATGGCAAGCACAGCCTTCAAACTATTCACAATCATTATATTCTTCACAACGCCCCCCTTACATGGCCATGCCGGGGGTGACCGTGAAGGTCGCATAATCATTGCTGCCGTCAGCTTCGCGGCCATTAGTGGTCTTTTGCTCACCACTGACAGACAGCTTGACGTAAACAGTACCTTCGCTGCCGGCGGTCAGACCGTCAAGGCCGCTGGCGGTCCAATAACCGTTGCCATCGGCGCTTGCCGTCACCCAGGTCGCAGCATCAGTAGACACCTCAACCACAATCGTATCAACAGACAGCGAGTCATTAAGCATCATGCCATCAACCAGCGCAGGCAGGCTCATCATGCTTTCTCTTACGGCAATAAACAGCTGAAAACTGTGATTGCCCGTCATGCCCTCAAGGCTGGATTTAAACAGATGATAACGACGATTTTCCATCATCCCCATCATGTTCATGGCCTGATCCTGAACCCCTTTAAGATCGGCACGGGCCGTATCGCCCATGGCCATCATTACCGCAGGATAGAAATTGACCGACTCGCCCAACATGCCGCCGATCATCACCTTCAGATCCCAATAGCCCATAGACATACCGCTGGCCATGCTTGAGGCCATCAGATAATAAGCCGTGCAGTCATATGTGCCAGCGGTGCTGTTTTCGCCACAAGCATCATCCACCGGCGTCGAATGCATCATTTCCCGCATATGCATCATTGGCATCAGGTTCACATCCACCCCTGTTACCGCCTGCCCCGT
Organism: Gammaproteobacteria bacterium; assembly: GCA_024277755.1. Lineage (GTDB taxonomy): Bacteria > Pseudomonadota > Gammaproteobacteria > Tenderiales > Tenderiaceae > Tenderia. The sequence goes on from JAJRUN010000103.1 coordinate 10,617, forward strand.
CAGCCGATCAGTGACACGAATCTGGAACTGACTCTTACCTTCCATCGCCGCCATCATGCCGTCAATATACTCAACTTCATAACTCGTACTCAGGGCCATTCTGGCAAATGGCAACGAACCAATCTGATCATTACCCAGGTCAGTAGCATCATTGCTGTCACGAAAATTCAGCATGGCCATGCCGAACCGATTTTGAATATCCGCACTCAATGACAGGGTAGTATCACCACCAACATGCACCGGGCCAGAAGCGTCCGTCCCATCCAGTGTGCCATCGGCAAGATCCTGAGCCAGTGCCGCCAATAGATCGAATTGCTGCCCGGCAGCAAGCCCCATGTCATGGGTCATCTGGCTAAAAGCCGCCGCACGCAAGCCCATCAGCCGCTCATCGTCACCCGCACCACTGGCAGGGTTAGTGGCATCCGTCGGCGCAATGGAATGATCAGGGGTATATCCAAACGCGCCATTAAACACAACCAGGGCATCGGCAAGGCTATGGCCATAAGTCACCACCAGTTCATGAATAATGGTTGAACCAGGTGTGGCATGAATCTTTGAACCCGCGCCAAGCGTGCCACCGGCAACATAAGCCGCCAGCGTGGCCGCTGCCTGTCCGCTGGCACCGGTTGCCTCATCAGTGAATGTGCCGCCGTTACAAACAAGCATCAAATCATCTGCCAGATTGGCGTTTGGAACAGCGACGGTGTAACTGCCATCTGCTGAACTGATCACCGGGCCAGCTATCGCAATGCCATTAGCATCCTTCACAACACAACTGGCAGCCTCAACCGCCGCCGCAAATACCGTACCCGACACAGTGGTGCTGTCACCAACATCACCACTGCCACCACTATCAGAGCCGCAGCCGCCAAGCCCAAAGCCTAGCAAAGACGCCAGCAATGCCGCAGCAACCCCACGCGAAACTGATGCAGATGAATCATTATTCATAGTCAAACCTTCTCCCGCCAACATTTAAAATTATGCATTGATGACACAATACTAGGCCTGCACGTCGTAACTGGGAATGTGACAAAATGTCGCAGCCAAATAAGCCGAGATAAAACAACAACCTGACAACACGGCATCAAATTTGCGGACAAGCCATAGAAAAATCACATCTATTGCCGATAGCCTTGAATACAGAGATTAAGTGGAGTGAGCAGAAGATGAAAAAAATCAAAGCAATAATCGTCAGCATACTTTTATTTAGCCTGGCGCCACCCAGCCAGGCCGAAGAGCTAATGACCGAAAGCGGCTATAGCGAAGTCATGCTCAATCTTGTTGAAAACATGCAGAACATACTCTTTGGCATTATGGTTGAGGATTATGACCAGGTTAGCAACCTTGCCGAAAACATTGCCTATCACCCTGGCCCCGAACTGGAAAAGCGCATCGTGCTACTGAAAAAACTCAATTTCGACGCCCTCTCATTCAAACAGCATGAAGACAAAATCCGTCAGAAGGCTCTTGGCCTCATGAAAGCGGCAGCCATAAAAAACCGCTCCCGCGTCCTCGACCGATATGCAGAACTAGCCAGAAGCTGCACCGAGTGTCATATTACCTATCGTGAAAAGGTACGCAGCTTCATCAAAAAATAACCGACCGGAATAAATATGAAACAAACATACAAGCTGATTTTAATCACACTGATTTCCGCTCTGTTTTCATATTCATCCAGCATCTTTCTACAAGAGACATCCACCGCCAGCATGCAGGAATATGAAAGTCTCTATCACCAGCTAAAACAAAAACAAGAGATCAGCAGCGTCGAAAAGGAAAGGCTTGAACAGCTGTTCAAAAAGATAAACTCGGCTGAAAACATTAAAACAGCAATTACTCAGGACATCATCAAACACATCATCTTTTTTGCCCTGTTCATACCCGCACTCATATTCGGCGGGCGCTACGCGAAACTGGACAAAGACACCAGCCTGTATGCCTCCGGCATTATTTTCCTGGCCTTTATAATATCCGGCGCCGTAATAATCAGTGCCATTGCCGGCACTGTTTTTTTCTTCGCCAGTCATGCCGCCCGGCAACCAGTCAAAGCCACATCACCTGACTGACAAGCTGCGTCACTGCAACTGCGCCAACATCCATTCAATCATCCGACTCATATAATCCGGATGCTTCAGCGGCAGCACATGGCCGACAGGCGTTTCAAGCCAGTCGGCCTGATGAAAGACCGCGTGCAAATTTTTACCCCGTTGACGCATAAAATCAGACTCCAGCTTGCCAACCGCATGCAGACTGGGCAGCTGAATCGCTGGCGAAAATAATCGCCTGACCTCAACATCACCGGGCAAAAACCCACCACACAGCAACAGCCACCGCAAAGAAAAATCATAGCCCACACCATTTTGTTGCTGCGCCGCAATAATAGCCGCCATGGCCGCCCCCTGACTCCAGCCCAACACCGCATCAAACGGCCCTTCCCGTTCATTAAGCAGGTGCAACCACTGTAGCGTCTCATCCAAGCCAATATAATGTGGGGGCTTGTCTGTGGTTGCCCGATACCAGCACCAGTTTAAACCCGGCCCGATTAGTGTCGCAGACAGCTTGAACTGAAACTGCCTGACCATGGCGCGCACCTCATCAGCCGGACAGACAATCGGCCCCTGGGCATACACAAGCTCGGCCTGCGAGTGCAAAGCCAGTTCCACTGGCTGCAACCACTGGCGAAACCAGTCACGGTTCATGGCATAACCGTGCAGGCATAAAATTTTCTTTTTCATCTCGGCTCCAATGGTGATGCCTCTTGAAAATAGATACTGCGATATAATCCCACCACTCATCAAGCAGACCCAATCAAGTGAAAATATATCTCGCGCCGATGGAAGGCGTCATCGACCATCACCTGCGTCACATCCTGACACGCATCGGCGGCTATCAACACTGCGTCACCGAATTTTTGCGCGTCACCGACAGGCTGTTACCCGAGCACCTGTTTCATCGCATCTGCCCGGAACTGACACAACAATGCCAAACCCGCGCAGGCACCCCGGTCACCATTCAACTGCTGGGTGGCGACGCCGAAATAATGGCCGAAAATGCACAACTGGCCGCTGAACTTGGCGCCAGCTCGATTGATATTAATTTCGGCTGTCCGTCACGGTTCGTCAACCGCAAGGCAGGGGGTGCCGTGTTATTAAAAGAACCCGAACGAGTTTTTAAAATCACTGCAGCGGTTCGCAAGGCAGTGCCGGGCAACATACCCGTCTCGGCAAAAATACGGCTGGGTTATGAATCAACCGAACTGGCACTGGAAAACGCCCGGGCCGTCGAGGCCGCCAATGCCAGCTTCATCACCGTCCACGCCCGCACCAAAGTTGATGGCTACAAACACCCCGCCAGATGGGAATGGCTAGGAAGGATCGACGACGCAATCTCAATCCCCATGGTCGCCAACGGTGACATCAACAGCGTTGAAGACTTTTTACGCTGCAAAGAAATCAGCGGCTGCCAGAATTTCATGCTCGGCCGCGGTGCCGTTGCCCAGCCCGACCTGGCCAGACAAATAGCCGCAGCCCAATCACAAAAAACAACAACAGTCATGCAGTGGCATGAAATCACCCACCTGATCACGGAACTGGCCAAAGCCATGCAAACAGAAACCGATGACCTAAGAACACTCGGCCGACTGAAACAGTGGCTGGTCTATTTAAAAAAACAATACCCGCAGGCAGTCGAACTATTCAAACAGTTTCGTCATGTGAAACAGTTTTCTCAGGCTGAAGAATTGTTAAAAACTCAAGCACAGTGAAGACAGCTGGTTTGAGCCTTTTACAAAAAACAGAAATACCGACATCAGGCCTGACAGCATCACTCTTTACGACTAACGAAGCCGAATAAAAACCCATCAAAGCAATGAGACGCTTGCTTTAAACCGCTCTTACGCTGCCATCATGCCGTAATTGGCTGCGCGCTTATTTTTTTCGAATCAAGCTTAATCCATCTCCCATCGGGATCATGCTGATATCAACCCGTGCATCGCTCTTAACAAACAGATTAAACTCACGAATAGCACAGGTGTCAGGTTTTTTATTTTCAGAGTCGGCAACACTGCCGCCCCACAAAACATTGTCCACTACAATCAGGCCGCCCGGGCGCAGCAGCTGCAAACAGCGTTCATAATAATTACGGTAATTTTCTTTATCCGCATCGATAAAGGCAAAATCAAACTCGCCAGCCTTGCCATCTGCCAACAAGGCATTCAGCGTTTCCAGCGCAGGTGCAAGACGAAGATTAATTTTGTGCGCCTGCCCGGCACGCTGCCAATATTTTCTGCCGATGGCGGTCCACTCTTGGCTCACGTCACAGGCAAGCAGGCAGCCATCATCCGGCAGCCCCATTGCGATAGCTAAGGCACTGTAACCGGTGAATGTGCCTATTTCAATTGCGTTACGTACACCCAGCAACTGTACCAGCAGAGTCATAAACTGGCCCTGCTCTGGGGCGATTTGCATCACTGCCATTTCAAGTTCTGCGGTTTCTTTTCGTAGCGCCGTCATTACTTCTGACTCATGCAACGAGACATCACACAAATAGTCATAAACAGCTTGATTCAGAAAGATGGTTTTTGATGACACGTTTTTTCTCCGTATTAAACTCAGAGAGACCTTTGCACGATACAATCACGAGTAAAAATGGCTAATATTCTCCTGCTTTTCGTTAGAAAACTTGTCAATAGCTCGCTATTAACTGCATTTTCTGCCTCAATCAGAAAAATATTAGATCATTTTCCTTTCGCGCCTGTATCGTGCAAAGGTCTCTCAGAAAATATCAGGGCTGTAAAAAGGGATTATTTTTTCGCTCATGACCAAGGCTGGACATAGGCCCGTGCCCAGGGACAAATTGCACTTCGTCACCCAGTGGCAATAGTTTTTCTTTGATTGCGGCGATCAGCTGTTCATGATTACCTTGCGGGAAGTCTGTTCGGCCAATCGAGCCCTGAAACAAAACATCACCCACAAAGGCCAGTTTGTCCGCCTCACTATAAAAGATGACATGCCCAGGGGTATGGCCGGGGCAATGGAGCAGCGACAATTCAACATCGCCAACTGAAACGCTCTGCCCCTCTTCCAGCCATTGATCTGGCTCAAAAGCATCAACATGGGCAAAACCAAACATTTCGGCCTGTCTGGGTAATGACTGCAACCAAAAGGCGTCGGCCTGATGCGGGCCAATAATCGGCACTGCAAGTTTTGTTGCTATCTGTTTTGCCCCACCCACATGGTCAAGATGGCCATGAGTCAGCAGGATTTTTTCCAACTGCAAACCTGACTCAGCCACTTGCGCCAATAGCACCTCAACATCACCGCCCGGATCAATCAACGCCGCTTTGTTGGTATTTTCACACCAGATTAAAGAGCAGTTCTGCTGGTAGGCTGTGACCGGAATAATTTTATATTTCACCTTGCACCTGTTTCATGTGATTGGATTGTTGCTGGTGATAAACACAAGCGTCTATTTAATAGCCAATACGGCCATCGCGTTCTGCGTTGTTACCGCCGCGATATGCTCGGCACTCTCTGCCCTGATTTCGGCCAGCGCGGTCAAATATTGTGGCAGATATTGAGGGCTGTTGCGCTGGCCACGGCAAGGCTGACCAGACATGTCGGGGGCATCGGTCTCCAGCACAATGGCGGCCAATGGCAGCTGTTTGGCCAGTTTACGTAATTTTATTGCGTGTGCGTAGGTCATCATGCCGCCAAAGCCAAGCTTAAAGCCCAGATCAATATATTGCTGAGCCTGCTCAAGGCTGCCATTAAAGGCATGGACGATACCGCCCGTTGGCCTGAGTTGTTTCAAGATAGCAATCACCTGCTCATGCGCCTTGCGCACATGCAGGATGACCGGCAGATTTGCGGTGTTGGCAATGGCAAGCTGGGCCTCGAACAAGGCGATTTGCCGCTGCCGGTCGAGTTCAGCAAGATAGAAATCCAGACCAATCTCACCCACGGCAATGACATCACTTTCTGAAGCCAGACGCTGTTCAAGCCGCGTCAGATCGTTTGCCCCGTGCCCGACAAGAAGAACCGGATGTAAACCCAAGGCAGGATAAAGCCCCGTGTACTGACGACACACTTGCAACAATTTATCCCAGCCAGCCGCAACAATCCCCGGCACCACTATCCTGCTAACTCCCTGCGCCCGGCACTCAGCCAGCACCACATCGCGATCCGCATCAAAATCGGTAACATCAATATGGCAATGGCTATCAATAATTTCCATGCAAAACATTGTACTTCAACTGGCATGCCCCCTGTGTAGCAGCCATTTGGTGTATTATTGAACCTGCATCAACCAGCCGAATTCAGTTCCATGAATGATAAACAAACCCCAGACGCCATCTACGCTAAACCCCACGATCAAATCGTTGATTTTGAATTCAACGACGCGGTGGCGCGCGTCTTCCCCGACATGATTCGCCGTTCTGTGCCGGGCTATGGCACCCTTATTACCATGCTCGGGCTGCTGGCGGAGGAATATACCCAGCCAAACAGCAATATTTATGACCTCGGTTGCTCGCTGGGTGCGGCCTCGCTGTCTATGCGCCGGCGCATTCCCCACCACGACTGTCGCATCATCGCCGTAGACAATTCAGAAGCGATGACAAAACAGTGCAGCGACAACATCGCTGACGACCTTTCACCCATCGAGGTTAATGTGCTTTGCGCCGACATTCGCGAACTCAAATTCGAACGCGCCTCTGTGATCGTGCTCAATTTCACCTTACAGTTTTTACCCCCTGAGCAACGCCTGCAACTGCTGCAAAATATTTATACCGACCTGCTGCCCGGCGGTGTTCTGGTGCTGTCAGAAAAAATTGTTTTTGATGATGCTGACGAAGCAGAACTGCTGGACAAGCTGCATCTGACTTTTAAAAAGGCCAACGGCTATAGCGAACTGGAAATCAGCCAAAAGCGCTCTGCACTTGAAAACGTATTAATCCCGGAATCAATGCCAGAACATCATCAGCGGCTCAAGGCTATTGGCTTTAAGCAAAGCAGCTGTTGGTTTCAATGTTTTAACTTCGCCTCTATTCTTGCCATCAAATGATCGATTTCAGCCCGCTGTATAAAAAACTTAACAGCACCGCCCTCGAGCCTCTCGCCGCCGCACTGCCTGCCCTGATTGAACAGAACTTCACTGAGGCCCGCCACGGCGACCTGGGCCAGTGGTTTGCCGCCCTTGAGGCACTGCCCGTCATTGAACCCGGCAACGTAAACCTGAACGCCAGCGCCATCACCGTGGGCGATGACAACAGCTGTAGCGCTGAGATGCGCGACACAATAGAAACAGCACTGCGAAGCCTCATGCCCTGGCGCAAAGGCCCTTTTTCGGTTCACGGCGTTGAGATTGATACCGAGTGGCGCTCTGATATGAAATGGGATCGACTCAAAGACCATATCCAGCCACTTAAAGGGCGCACCGTGCTCGATGTTGGCTGTGGCAGCGGTTATCACTGCTGGCGCATGGCCGGGGCTGGCGCTAAACTGGTAATTGGCATCGACCCCTCACCGCTGTTTGTGGTGCAACACCAGACCATCAAACACTTTGTCGGCGACCACAACACCTATGTTTTACCCCTCGGCATTCAGGACATGCCGGAAAGGCTGACTGCCTTTGACACGGTCTTTTCCATGGGCGTGCTTTACCACCGCCGCTCACCCCTGGATCACCTTATCGAATTGCGTGACAACCTGCGCCACGGTGGCGAGCTGGTGCTGGAAACATTAGTCATCGACGGCCAGCAGGGCGAATGCCTGATACCGGAACAACGCTACGCCAAGATGCGCAACACCTGGTTTATACCCACCTGCGCCACGCTGGAACTATGGCTCAGACGTTGTGGCTTCAGAGACATCAAGCTTGTCGATGCATCCACCACCAGCACCGCCGAACAACGCAGCAGCTCGTGGATGCAATACGAGTCACTGAGTGATTATCTCGACCCTGACGACCACAGTAAAACCATCGAGGGCTATCCAGCACCGATGCGGGCCATTATTACCGCCACACGACCGTAAACCCCCTTAGCAAAACTGTAAAAAGGCGTTATTCTGCCGATGTCATAAGCATGGCTTTTCATCGAGATAACAAAGGGGCTTTAAAGAGATGAGCGAGCAACAGTTCCAGATTCTGGTCAACGGCACACTGACTGAAGGTGCCCAGACCGAGCAGGTCAAACAAAACATTGCCAAGCTTTTTAAAACCAGCGTCGACAAGGTCGAGCCGATGTTTTCCGGTCGTAAGCTGGCGGTAAAAAAAGGTCTGGATAAACAGACTGCCCTGAAATATAAAGCGGCCATCAACAATGCCGGTCTGGCAGCAGCAGTGGCTGCCATGGCTAGCGAACCCGCCAGCAGCTCACTCGACAACGCCACACTGGCAACCACCGGCAGCACCATGGACGACACCCCTGCGGCTGCACCGGCAAACATCGACACCAGCAGCCTCGTCATGGATGCAGTGGGTGAAACGCTTATTGAGGCAAGCACCACCCCAGAACCCGAGATTGACACCAGCCAGATGTCGATGGGGTCAGTCGGCGAAGATGTCACCGAATACACTCCCATCCCGGAACCCGCCATCGACATCAGTGAACTCAAAATGGCAGTAGCAGGTGAAGATGTGATGCAGTATGAGGCTGTCCCGGATGCGGATATCAAAATCGACAATCTCTCCGTGGCCGAAGCTGGCGAGGATGTCATGCAGCATGAAGCGGTTGCGCCTGCGGATATTGATACCAGTAGCTTAAAGCTGGATTCAACGATTAACTAGGGGGGCTGCGCGCTCAAGCGCATCAAAGAAACAACGGTTTTGATGCCCTTGAGCGAGACGAAATAAACATTTGCATCATTGATGCTCAGCAATCACTTTAGCAATAACCGTTCTACGCCTGGCTGCATCCCTGTCAGCCCCCACTGTTGACCTATGGCAATAGCCTGGTCAGTCGACGCACCTTTAAGCCAGGCAGCTCGGAGCGCCATTACCGCACCGACTCGATTGCTGCTGGAGCAATGAAGCAACACAGATTCATCACCTATTTGACGCAAAAGTTTATCGATCAAGACGACCTTGTCATGCGTCAGATCAGCAGCGCCGCTAATCGGCACGTTGTAATAGGCCATTCCGGCTTTTGTCACAATTGCGGCTTCATTTAGATTGGGTATTTCTGTCGGTGGACGCAAGTTGATGACATGTTTAACACCCGCCGCAGCGAATGCTGAAAATGAATCTGCCTCAGGCTGCCCTGCCCCATAACGATTGCTGGCCGGGTGGCTGATATTCTTCACTCCCGCCAAGTCTTGAGATATTTCCGCTGCCTGTGCAGACAGACCGACATTGATTAAAAGACAAAACAACAAGATATTTTTAATCATTATTTTCAAATTTTATCTCTCCAAAATTGACTTAGTACTGCTAACGGGTTGTTGAAATTCGCTTAGGGCAAACGGCTTAAACCCTGAGCAAGCGGCTCATTAAAACTTGTATGTGTACCTGGCGTATAGATCCACGTCTGTTCTTTTTTCTGATGCCGATGTTAACTGCTCAATATCTTCACGCTGTCTCAAACGGGCTTCAATTTTGTGTTTTTTGGCCAATTGCCATTTGTAACGCGCTTCAACAAGGGTGTTGTTGCTACGGAAATCGGGCGACAGTAACCAGCCCGCTTCAGCCCGTGCCAACACGATGCCAACGCTGTGACTGGGAACAAAATCAATAAAGTTAAATGTAACCTGTGTCGCCGTACCCCCCACGTCTCCGCTTCCGGCAATACTTGAGGCGGCCTTTGTCTGGGTATTCAGCGCATAGCCCAGTTCACCACCCAGCATGAACTTCATACCATTCTCGCCCATAGGCCAGCGGGCAGCGGCTCGGCCAACCATGGCGACATAGTCATCCACGCGGGTTGTGCTGTCTGTACGCAAGGCACTGGGAATATAGGTGATATCCACACCCCGCTGCACAATCGGGCCAACCGGGGTTCTGCTTTCCATGGCAGCAAAGTAGCTGATACGACTGCCGTCATCGCTAAAATTCAATGGTGAACGGCGTACTTCGGTAGAGCCTTCACTGTCGTTATATTGAACAATGACATGCGCTTTCCAGTCATTGGAGACTGCGTATTTCATGTAGACACCATCGGTCCAGGTAATGTCAGTGTTAGGACTGTTATTTCTGTCCAATGATTTCTTGGCGACACCATCCAGCTCAAACTTGGTTTGCATACGCCCGAACTTCAGATCCAGACCCTTGGCAGGTTTGTATTTAAGATAAAGTTCATCGATGGTCGAATCACCACGGCGCAGGCCATCACCTGCCGGAATACTGGAAAAGAATTCAAAATTATTACTATTACGATCATCGGTGGAATAACGCCCGGCAAGACGAATGGCACCACTAAGCTGATCTGTAAATTCGGCCTTAAGACCGGGACGGATACGCAGCCGCCATTCACTCGTAGTGCTTTTGCTGGCATCGCGATCATCACGCTTCAGCAGATAATAGCCACCACGAACGTCACCATACACAGATACGCCGTCGCTGATGGCGACCCCGGCCATTGCAATAGACGAAAATGCCACGCCCCCCACGAGACTGGCAATCACAAAAGGATATTTCATTTGATCTCCTAGAACATATAAACCAAGCAATATTTAAGTGTGGCTCGGTGTCTCATCTCTTGCCAGCTAATCCAGCCATAGAAAGAAACAAGCCAGCATAATATGCCGAATAAGAAACGCCATCAACGGCTTATTAACAAGATTAGATATATCCCTGAATGAGCGGTTGCTCACTGCTGTTTTGAATTATTGCAGTGCGAGCCTTGTTTTGTCCGGCCAATCACTCCAGCATTGCGAGCGCTGGAGGCAGGTCATGGTCAGGCTTATATGGCACTTTAAACGCCTTGATGCGGGTAATCCATTTGATCTTTTTGGCCTGTTGCTTCATGTATTCATGATCTGTAAATGGCCCGGCCAGCACTTTACACCGACCTGTTTCACAGCCTTTAGTGACCACTGGCAAATCCAGCTCTTCAAGCTTCAGCATCAATGTCCGTGCGGTTGAATAGTTTTTATAGGTGGCCAGCTGCAACATCCAGCGGCGTGGATATTTCGATTTTCGGCGCAACTGTTCCACCGGCTCGGCAAACCCGGATGCCTTTTCGCCAACGCTTCTTATCCGTTGCCAACCCGTCATCCAGAGCTGGTTTGGAATCAATGCAGTGACCTTGTTGACCAAGGCTGCCAGATTCAAGCTGCCGGCAGTTTCCGGCTTATGAATTTCAAAATAGATCGCCCCGTTTTTGTAGCCGTATTTGAATGTCTCACTTACAAATCGTACGGGGGTATCTTTGACCGATCGATGCACCAGTATTGCTATATCTTCGGGGTATAAACGCACGCCACCACGATTCACCTTTGCACCAATGCTGCCCGGATTATTAGTGCCATGGATCAACAGACCCGGTGAACTCAGCCTCATGGCGTATTCACCCAGTGGATTTTTTGGCCCCGGCGGAACGATGGCTGGCAGCTGTGAATTATATTTTCTGACTGAGGCGGGCACGCTCCAGCTCGGCTTGCGCATTCGCTGAACAACCTTATAGCTCCCCAACAGACTGACACCAACATCGCGACCAATGCTGACCGGGTAGGTATTCACCAACGGCGGGCCTTCCTCAGGACGGGTATAGTGATATAGACGCTGCTCGGCAATATTGATAACAATCCCCTCACGCGGCCCCCTGGGTAAAATATGCCGGGTTGGAATAATAATCTGCTGCCCCTGCTTCAGAGCCTTAGGAATGACCCCCGGGTTTGCAGCCTTAATGGCGTTGATACCAACATCATAACGGCGGGCAATTTGCGGCAATGTATCGCCTGCCTTGGCCCGGACATATTGCACCTGGCCAATGACATCATCCTTACCTGGCAGCACATAAGAAGCGGCACTGGCCACGCCAATCACACAGAACAAGCACAGAAAAACAGCGCCACGGACAAAGTTTTGCCGCAGGCAAACAATTTTAGTGATTAAAATTAAAGATTTACTCAACATCCAGCCAACAATCCTCGGCACTTAAAACCTGCGTCGTTACCATAAGTGACGGCAGAAAGCGGAAAAAGTTGAGTTTTTTGAATAGCTTAAGGAAAATTCCGCTCTATTTGCCCAGCTCTTTCAGGCTGGCCTGCGCCATGCGTTCAATATCTGCCAGACGCATTCCGGCGCGCTGAAGGAGATCCTGATCATAGTCCGCCGGGTTGGCCCAATAACGGCCTTTGATACTGCAACGACTGGCCAGTTTGTCCAGCCCCAGGTCTTCCAGCGCAAAGGCTAATTGCGTCCAGCTCAGCGACAGCCGCTCTTCCTTTTCGATCGATTTTTGATGCCCCTCTTTCAAGCTGCGTAGATAAACCGTCGTTTCCCTAACCACCGAGATCACCGCCCGCAAGGCTTTTTTGGACTCCAGCTTGCGTTGTTGTTTGGCCCGGCGCAGATTTCCTACCCACTGTTTAACATGGGTAATAATGCCTAGCAGTTCTTTTGCGCTTAATTCAGCCAAGGGCATGAATACTAATCTGGTTTGAATTGCAGCGATGCAGAGTTGATGCAATAGCGCAGCCCGGTGGGCTGGGGGCCGTCTTTAAAGATATGACCAAGGTGGGCATCGCAAGTTTTGCAGCGGGCTTCAACCCGCTGCATGCCATGACTGACATCTACCCGCTCGTCGATATTGCCGGCATCAACCGGCTGCCAGAAACTGGGCCAGCCACTGCCTGAGTCATATTTTTTCTCAGCCTCAAACAATGGTGTGCCACAACAGACACATTGATAACTGCCGGACAGTTGCTGGTCGTAATATTCCCCCGAAAATGCCATTTCAGTGCCATCCTGGCGGGCGACACGGTATTGCTCAGCCGTTAGCTGTGCCTGCCATTCGGCATCTGTTTTGGTGATTTTTTTAGTCATTGTATTGTTACTCAGGCGGGCATGTCGGGAATCATCATGCTTTCAAGTTTACTAATCATATCTTTGATAAATAGTTTGCGCTTTTTCATACGCCGCATCTGCATTGGATCAACAAAGCTCTGTGCTTGTAAGGCGGCAATGGCATCGTCAAGATCACGATGCTCAATCTTCAGCACCTCAATCCGGACCCCAACCTCTTCCATTTCCTTATCAGTCAAACGTTGGCTCATATCATTCCCTTAACCACAACAGCGTTTAAACTTCTTACCACTGCCACATGGACAGGGCGCATTACGACGAATCTTCCCGGCCTCTGGCCGTTGATGGATCTGACCATCTACATACTGCCAGCGGCCTTGCTCTCTGACAAACCTACTACGCTCATGCAAGGATTGTAAACGGTCATTACCTTTAAACCGGGCAATAAATTCAACCCAGCCCTCATCCTCCGCCTCGCTCACCTGACAGTCAACAATCTGCAAACCAAACCAGCTCACGTCCGCCTCAAATTCAAGTTGCTCAGGCCGGGTACTTTCATGCCAGCTCAACTGCAAATAATCACTATTGTGCCGAACAAAGGCCGTGTAACGTGAACGCATCAATTGTTCGGGGGATTCAGGCAACGCTGCCGCATCAATATACTGCCCACAACACTGGGGGTAATTCTGCTTTGAGCCACAGGGGCATAGCTTTACATCACTCAAGACAACACGCCTCCCTAAGGGTTTCCGCCAACTGCCGGGTCGCCGGGCCGACCCGTCCTGGCTGGCCAAAATCATATACATATGACCATAACGACGCTGACCTTCAGCGATGGGCAGCGGCGTTAATTTTCCTTGTTCAATATAACCCTGCACTTGGTGCGTAGGCACCCAGCCGAAACCCAAACCACTCAATATTGCCGCCACCGCTTTATCAATACTGGTGACTGTCCAGCGATATTCAGAGCCTAGCCAACCGGTGCTGCGATTCAGATACAGGCCAGAGTCACGAATCACTACCTGTAATTCACGCCGCAGATCATCGGCATCAGCCTTTCGCCCAAAACGATGCAGAACATGGGCAGGTTCAGCAACCGCCACAAACTCAACCTCCGTCAAAAGGTCCCCCAAAAAGCCCTGCGGCACCTGACCGGCAATCACCAAATCTGCCCGCCCCTCTATCAAGGCCTCATCAGCCCCTGATAACACCACCTCATTGAACTGCACCCGTGTGCCACGACTAAGCTGCACAAACTGCTTCAAGGCCGCCATCAAATAACCGCTGGGAAAAGCCGCATCCACCACCAGCCGCACCTCCGGCTCCCAGCCCTGCTCTATATTATGCGCCATCGCCTCTAGCTCGGCGGCATCCTTGAGCAGTTGTCGCGAGCGGTTCAACAGGGTCTCACCAGACGAGGTCAACCGGGCCTTACGCCCCTCAATCTGCAACAAAGACATGCCCAGCTGCTGTTGCAACTTAGCCACGGCATAACTGACTGATGATTGACTCCGATGCAGGTGCTCTGCGGCCTGGGCAAAACCGCCCTGATCGACCACCGCCTGGAGTACGCGCCATTGCTCTAATGTGACCCTGGGATTATGCATACGCTTATTATCTATAAATTAGATTGTTATTAGCAAATATTTGCGCTTTTTTATCTAATTATTTTATCCATAATCATTGTCGCCAACCACACATTCAGAGGGAAACAATCATGGAAAAAGTGACTACCCGCATCAGCGACATCTTATCCGGACAGTTTTTTGTCTTGGCCGGCCGTAGTTAATATCAATATTAAGCCTCGCCTTATTTAGGGTAAGGCACCTTCATTAAGGGAGTAAAAAATGGGTTTATTAATCAACGGCGAATGGCAAGACCAGTGGTATGACACCAGCAAAACAGGGGGGGCCTTTGTCCGTAACGAGGCGCAGTATCGCAACTGGGTGACAGTCGATGGCTCCGCCGGCCCCAGCGGAGTGGCTGGCTTCAAGGCCGAATCCGGTCGCTACCACCTCTACGTCTCGCTGGCCTGTCCATGGGCACATCGAACACTGATCTTGCGAAAATTGAAACAGTTGCAATCACACATCAGTGTTTCGATGGTCGATCCACACATGCTCGAGCAGGGCTGGGCATTCACAGGCAATTTCAACAGCAGCCTGGATGATCTCAATGGCCATGATTTTCTTCACCAGTTATACCGCCATGCCAAGTCTGACTACAGCGGCCGCGTCACGGTGCCGGTGCTGTGGGACAAACAACAAAACACCATCGTCAGCAATGAGTCATCCGAGATTATCCGCATGTTCAACAATGCCTTTAATACACTAACTGACGTGACTGATAACTTTTATCCAGACGCGCTACAGGCAAGCATTGATGAGATAAACAACTTTGTCTATCACAACATCAATAATGGTGTTTACCGCTGTGGCTTTGCCACTACACAGCAGGCCTATAACAAAGCCTTTAAACAATTATTTGCGGCATTGGACAAATTAGAAATCAGGCTGGCACAACAGCGCTATTTGGTTGACGGACAAATCACCGAGGCAGACTGGCGCCTGTTCACCACCCTGATCCGGTTTGATGCCGTCTATGTCAGTCATTTCAAATGCAATCGCCAGCGCATCAGTGACTATGAAAATATTAGCAACTACCTGCGCGAACTTTACCAAGTACATGGCATCGCTGAAACGGTCAATATGGAACACATCAAACAGCATTATTACTATAGCCATGACAACATCAACCCCAGCCGGATTGTGCCCAGAGGCCCCGCGCTGGATTTCAGCAGCAACCACAACCGTGATCGCCTTTACGAAACAGGAGACAAATAAAATGATTTATAAACGTAAAGCCGTAGAAATACATGAAGGTGATGGCGTTGTCGTTAAACGTCTGATGCCCATCCCGAAATTTCGCAACTATGACCCGTTTGTGTTGTGGGATGATTTTACGATCAAACCCGGCAATGGTTTTCCCGACCACCCCCATCGTGGATTTGAAGCCATCACCTATCTGTTCAATGGTTCGATTCGCCATAAAGACAATCTCGGCAACGCCTCAACCGTACATGGCGGTGGCGCACAACGGTTCACCGCCGGCAGCGGTATCATCCATTCAGAAATGCCCAACGAAAAAGAACCAACCCGCGGCATACAACTTTGGATCAATCTGCCACAGCGCCTGAAAAAGATTAAACCGGCTTATCAACAGGCAAACGATAACGAGTTTCCGGTCACTGACATTACAGGCGGAAAAATAAAAACCATCGTCGGTGAACATTCACCACTAAAAATTATGACGCCTATGTCTTACCAGGAGCTGCAACTGAATGCTGGTGCCAGCCATAGAAAAATCATAGCCACCGGCATGCGCGGCTGGGTCTATATAGTAGATGGCGAAAGCAAAATAAACAGCGAAACATATAAAGCCGCCGATACCGCTTTTTTTGATGATGAAGCTGAAATCACGATAACAGCACAATGCAACAGCCGGCTAATGATTTGTTATGGATCACCACATGGCGAACCCATTGTGCAGCATGGCCCCAATGTTGATTGACACGCCTATAAAGTTTCAATTAATTTTTTATGCGTCATTCCGGCTAAGACTTTGACTTCCCTTTAATAGGCTGGAATGGCGCAGCATTCTGGTTTGTTGGCACAAGCGGCCCAATGATATTGAATAAGAATTCAAGAATGTTCTTGCTCAGCCTTTACCCCACAACGCCTCAAGCCGAGCATCACGACCACAACCCCAGCGATAATATTTATAACGAACCGGGTTTCTGTGATGATAATCCTGATGATAGTCCTCAGCCGGATAAAACATGCTCGCCGGAACAATCCCGGTCACAATCGGGGTTTTAAAAGGTTTATTTATTTCCACAATTGACTTCGATGCCAAAGCAAGCCTTTTCTGTTCATCATTCAGATAAAAAATTGCCGAACGATACTGGCTGCCATGATCACAAAACTGGGCATCTGGCGTGGTTGGGTCAATATTGCGCCAAAATACTCTAAGCAACTCAGCATAACTGACCCGTTGAGGATCATATTCAATCTTCACCGCCTCGGCATGGCCTGTGCTGCCAGCGGAGACTTCTTTATATGTCGGGTTATTTTTATGGCCACCGATATAACCTGAGGTGGTTGCTACCACTCCCTTCACTTTGTCAAAGTCACTCTCGGTACACCAGAAACAACCGCCGGCAAAGATAGCCGTTTCTGTCTTTAACATGCGCGATTCTGCCAGAGTTTGTTCGGGCAGAGCTAAAACAAACACAAGCAACAGCCCGGATAAAAGACTCAATATAAATTTATTCATCATTCACACACAGCTTATTATTACAATACTATCTTAGTCATGAAGTATCACAAAACTGTCTCATTAAAATAATTTAATCCATAAAAATCACCACCAAAGCTAAGCCTATGACTCGAGGCAGATCTTAAACAAGATAAAACATGTTGAAGCAGAACACTCTAGCTATAAAACCAGCCAATCAATACGTGCCCCCTGCGGGCAGTAATCTTGAACTATCTTGCATTGACCCCGTGTAAAAACATCCCGTACACTAACTTCATGACTCAAACATATTAAAGTGAATATTTTATGAGCAAAATGATATTTGACGAGAACTTACATGTTGGCAACCGCTTAATAGATAGAGAGCACGCCATTCTTATTGAATACATCAACACGCTTCAAGATCTGGTAGATAGCAATTCCAGCAGACACCTGGTCGGACAAGTATTGGAAGGGCTGATCCAATACACAAAAACCCACTTCTATGTTGAAGAAGAACTGATGCATGCATTCAGATACCCCGACTATGTCAAACATATTCAGGCACATGAAAAATTCAAACAAACAATGCAGCAGCTTTCCAGCCAGTACAAACAGGGAGAAGCCGATATCACCAATGATCTAATGAATTTTCTCAAAGACTGGCTTGTCAATCACATACAAAAAATCGATCGCAAGCTAGCTGATTTTCTTAAGGGTAAACAACTCAGCTAATAAAACAGCTATTGCGTAATTCAATCAAACCGCAGCACCAGCCTTTATATGCCGGCACTTTTAAATTCTGTATTACGTATCAAGGGTAGTCACCCCCCCCGGCTCAACTCAAGAAAACGAAACTATAAACAGCCTCTAATCACTCATTAGGGCAATTCATCCCAGGGGATCTTTTTTGAATCAGCATTATTTTTTATACGATTATAAATAATTTTTAGATCCACATCACTAAACGCGCTGGCATTTAAAACCAATTTCCCGCCGCTTGCATGACCAACCCCCTGTTTTTTACCGGAAGAATCAATACTGACTTCATAATGAAAACTGCCGGCAGTTTGAGCAGATGGGGTGCCACCTTGTTCAGCCAATGTCTGCCCCGATGCCAAATTGTTTTTAAAAATATCCCGCTTGGTTTCAGAAGAAAAAAAGAAATGCGAACGCCGATGTGAATCGACGGAAATTTTTGGACCGTTTGGATGATCCGTTCTTAAACGCCCGGTCTGCGTGCCGTTATCAAAGTAAAAAGTGGCTGTTCTGCCGTCACCCTTAGTCGTGAACTGCAAATTTGACGAACTGAACAACGCAGGCAAATCAAACTGTTCATCACCTTCCAGGCGTTGAACAACGGGTGAAACCAAATCAATCATTTTGTTATTTTTATCCATCCAGGGGTCAGTCTTCATTTGCAACGACTTGGCCCCCATAGCATCAGCTTCCTTTTCTAGTGACGCACTATCATTCACTGCCAGCCCCGCTACCGAGGTTGTGGGTTTTACCCGACCCTCGGCCTGTTGTACAACATGCCAGGCCTCGTGAGGCAAATGCTGCATCTGCCCTGACGCCACATGAATATCAGTACCCTATATGCATGCGCAACTACCTTACCAGGTTTGTCAGAGTTCTGGTGAACCTTAACCTTGTCCAAACTGATACCCGACAGCCTTTCCATGCCTGATTTCAACTTATCAGGCAAACCTGTTTTATTTTCTTTTTTATGATTAACCGCTTGTTGTTGCGCTGAACTGTCATGCGCTAATTTTTGAAGTATTGTTTGTGCCTTAGGCTCTGTTCGGTTATCTATGATATTCAGAGCAGAGTCACCACTATTCTGTTTTTTCACAGGCCTGCTTGATGGACCAGAGTGATCTTTTTCTTTTTTACCAGCGTGTATACTCATTGCATTTCCCTATGGGAGCCTTGAAGTCAACCTTAGCACCGTGCCTGTTCTTAGCGCGGCATAATTGTACAAGCCACAACTTTAAATATTAAGGATAAGTATTTATCTAACATTAGGCAATCAACGCTGCTAACCCCAAGATTTTTTGATACAACGACAATTTATTCCAACAGCCCGGCACCCAAGACAACAAGAAATACCGGGCGCTATCAACTAATCAAACAAAAACATTCAGGCGTAAAAAATCCGGCCATCTTTTCACATGGCCGGCATGTAGAAAACCTTATGCGAGTGTAATTGCTTCAAAGATTTGATAGCCCGCAATATACGTTCCTATTACAGAACCCAATCCCGTCATAAAAAAAACAACAAAAGTATGGGCAACACGATTACTCCACCAACCACCAATACTACCGGCATCATCACGCAGCCGACTAAAGTCGCCCACTCTTGGCTTGCGATAAAAAGTTTCAACTGCTGCAGATATGACACCTGCTGATATTGTCGGGTTTAGTGATGTCAGAGGTGCTGCGGCAAAGGCACTCAAAATTGTCATTGGGTGTGCGAATGCCAGCAATGCGCCAAGGGCCGCCAAGGTGCCATTGATAACAACCCATTGCTGCACCAATCCCCAGCCAATATCACTACCCTGTGAAAAACCTATGGCGAAACCCGTCATAATCACAGCCACAATCACCCAAGGCAATAGCTTAAAAAAAACACCTGCAGGTGGCACCGTATTGAGCTGTTCCTGCGTTGTTTCAGGCTGAGTAATATATTTCTTATCAGTCTTATCCATATAGGCTTTGATACCTTTTAAATGCCCGGCACCCACCACTGCAAGTATATTTTTACAACCTGAATTTTTCGCCTCTAAAATCAAGCGTGAAGCCATGAACTGGTCACGCTCATCAACAAGCGGCTTGTATATTTCTGCTGACTGCTCAGCAAACTGATTAAAGGTAGACTCAAGCACATCCCCTTCTTTAAGGCGCTCCACCTCTTCTGCTGTCACTGTCCGACGAGCAATTACGCTAGCCAACAGGCCAGCCAATACTTTTACACGTTTGAACCATGGAACATTGCGGTAGATTCGCTTCATGGTAATGCCAATATCACGGTCAATCAGCATCAACGGCAGCTCATTGGCCACCGCAGACTCTGCCCCGGCACGCATATCGGCACCTACTTCAATATCCAGCTGGTCAGCAATACGTTTCTGAAATGCTCCCAATGCCAAACTGGCCATTACCATAGGGCCTTTGCCATTACGCACCACTTGCATGATATCCATGTGGGTAATAGCATCTGGATCCATCAAACCGTTCAAGCGATTTTCACACAGTTCCAGTGCCACTGCATCATATCGACCAGTGGCAATCAGTGCCTTTACTGTATCTGCACTACTACGTGAAACGTGAGCAGTACCAAGGATTGTGATAGAGACGCCATCATATTCAAATCGTACCAGCGGTTCACTACAAACAGAATCCATCGTTGCTTCTATATCTATATCTTGCGCAAGCTGCATAACAATCCCCCCCCGGGTTTGTTTAATACTTATCGCCTAGTGCGATGTATATGTTTTCATGCCTGTTATCGGCATGTTTTTGATTTCAGCTGAATCTCTTTGCGCTACCCGGAGGCAATCCTGACACATGCAGTCAACACATGTAAACACGGCATTAAAGGTAGATTTAGAATGTATTTTTTAAAACAATAGATTTCTAACAAAAAGCCCAAAAAAAGGAAAATGTTTTTATTTAAAATCAACAACTAAGACAGGTTAGCTGCAATTAAAACAGCGTCAAAAGAGTAAGTAGAATACAGGTTATATTCCTTTTTTCTCTTTTTAGAAGGGCGGTTAAAACTAAAACATTAGAACAAGCAGTCAAATTATAAAAAAGGGCGGTTTAACCGCCCTCTTATTAGAAAGTCACAGATTTTAGGACAGATCTATTAATCCTGAGCGTGAAAGGTTGAATCCAAAACCTGTTACATCAAGGCGCAAATTGCAGATAATAGCGGGAGTATCGCCAGGATTTTAAAGGCAGAAGTAGCGAATTGGAGGATAAAGATGCTCGTTCATGAATTAATAACAGTGCCGCTTAAACAACCAGGCGCTCGACCTCATCAACGGCGGTATTACAACGACCACCAGCAGCTTCCACCAGACTCTGCTTGAGCCAACGTGCATCAAACTCATTGTGGATATCATGCAACCGGCTGCCGACCTCAACCACATCGGTCATTATTCCGGAGAACTCTTTCGGGATAAATTCGTTTGCCTCAAGTTCAGCAGCGGGACGCTTAATCTTGACGTACACCAGAAAACAGACCACGCTGATATCCAGCTTGCAATCAGATTGTTTTGGGCCAATCCCAACACCCATAACATCATTAAAGCTCATAAATGCTAATCTAGCCGAAACCAGGTTATCGTAACACTCGGCGTAGCGGTTACTGGTCTCTACAAACATTTGATCACTATTCATTTTTAATATCCTCATATCCAAACTGAAGGGGATATGCACCATGGTCAGCAACATACTTTCCAACCAAAGAGCCCTGTCTCGAAGCCTAAAGGGTGACCCCCATTTAAGCAGAAAAGAGCATAGCAAACACGATCGCAGACAGGTATTATCCTTTGGTATACCTGTTAACCAATCTTTCCAACTTGGCTTGATATTGTGCTCTGCGATAAACCGCTAACCTTTGCTGACAAACTCAAGCAAACCAAACAGGCTCAATTTGTCGGCCGAACCAGGGAACTGGAGGTATTTAAAAAAGTCCTCACAGATAAAAGCCGGTCGAGCCTGATCCTCAATATTTATGGTCAAGGTGGGGTAGGAAAAAGCACCTTACTAGACGCCTTTCATCATCATGCCGATAAAAAAGGAGCCCGCTTCCTATACATTGACAGCGCAGATCTCAGCGGCTCAATTGATATATTTAAATCACAGCTTGGCAATATGTTATCGATTACACCAAGCCCTGACCCAGACATCAATGATGAAGAACTATTTAAACAGATCAATCTAAACGCATCACAAAGCAAGCTGATTTTTGCCATTGATACCTTTGAAGAGACGGGTGATTTAAGCTACTGGCTCAGAGAAAAATTTCTACCTAAACTACCTGAGAGCTGTCTGGTTGTTATTTCTGGTCGCCACCCTCTCACTGGCCTTTGGCAATCGCAGCCAGAGTGGCACGAGTTGATACACCCGCTGGGTCTCGATAACTTTGATCACGAGCTAACCAGCCATTATCTACGCCTCAATGGCATCACCAATAAGATCGCTATAGAACAAGCCTGGCTAAGTACAGCTGGCTATCCTCTGGCACTATCATTAAGCATAAAACTGACAACCAAGAATACAGGTGGTTCAGAGGCAAGTCATAATGACATTACTACGATCCTGACACGGCGCTGGTTGCGAGAAATCCCTGATGCAAACCTGAGGCCAGTGATAGAGGCTGCCTGCATAATTCGAATTTTCAATCAGAACCTGCTTGAATCCATATCCGGCTGCAAGGTCAGCGAAGATAATTTTTATAAACTACAAAAGTGTTCGTTTATTCGCAAACAAAAAACAGGGTGGTCTGTGCATAGCATTGTGCGTAACGCGCTTGAGAAAGAGTTATCACAACGCAACCCCAAAAAATATAAACAGCTGCGCATACGCGCACTCAACAGCTTGGCATTTGCAGCAATAGAAACCCGCCCAGAAATTGATCGTCCACAGGCATTACATGAGTTTTTTTATATGCTTGGTGACAGCCTGGTACGCGCAGCACTCTATGAAGAAACAGGCAACAACGACAAACCATACCTGGAAAATGCTAACAGCAATGATATTGCGGCACTGGAACAGTACATGCGGGACTGGCGTATTCAACGTGGCACACTCGCAAACACCAATATCAATCTGTTTGACAAAAGCAGCAATAAAAAAATTCATCACAACATCATCTCAGAACCGAGAGAACCAGAATTTATTGATACCACAGAACTGATCACCCTGTTCCCTGGAGCGATACGCATCCTTAAGGATGAAAAGAGCAGAGTAGAAGGATTAACAATAGTCCTCCCAATTAACAAAAAAAGCATTCATTACTTAAAATCACAACCCGTAATGAAAAACTACTTTGACGCCCTGTCTAAACAACAAACAAATGAAATATTAACGCCAGCAGAAAACACCTCAAACTTTTTCGTTAGGCTAATCGACACCCAAGACCCTGCCGACAGCAAATGTCGTAGCGCATTATTCAGAGACCTGGCCTCGCTTTTATTACAGCCCGTGCGCTTTATCACCACAACCCCGCTGAAACTATATCAATCACTACTAACAACGTTTGGTTTTATAAAACTCGAACTACCACCGCACTATGATTTTGGGAAAGACAGACCATCACCATTTTTTGAGCTTGATTTAAGAGGCGAAAAGCTCGGCCAACACTTAGAAAGCCTGATATATAAACACATAGGAATTGACAGCAAAGAGTTACCCATAACCAATCTACTGGCTTCGATTCCTGGAAAGCCATCCTATACAAATAAAACCCTCTCACCAGAACGTCAGCCCATAATTTCATTATCAGCACTCAGTGACCGAGAACGTGAAGTTGCCCTTATTGCCGTTGAGGGCACAGCCAACGGCGGCATTGCCGATCGCCTTGAGATAAGCGAAGCCACCGTTAAAAAACACATGGGACAAATATTCCGAAAACTTGGCCTACGCAACCGTTCTGAATTGATCAAATATTTTTGGTCACAACCTGAGCGTGAGTTCCCCTAAAATATCTTCTGATAATCATCCGAGATAATTACATGCGCGACAATGCTAAACTTATCACCGTCCTCAACTGTATCAAGGAATGTCAGAGTCTCTCTTGCTTCAGCACCCGTTGTATATTTAACCTGGTAATCAAAAATATAAAATCGACCACTCAATACGGTATTAACTTCCAGTCTTATTTTTTTATATGATTCTACAGAACCCAATTTTGAAACCAGATCTTTATAACGATCTCGCCATTCTTCTGGAGAACGTTTGTTTGAGTAGTAACCAAGCACGGCCTCAATATCCTGCTGTTGCCGCGCCTTAAAAAACTTCTCGACCTCTTTTTCAACCACCTCGCCTGTTGGCGAGCCAATACTACACGCTGCCAGAAACAATATAAGCGTGACAACAAATACCGAGCGAACAGATAAAACAACAGACTTCATTCAGATAATCCTTTAATTAGTGGTTCAATATGCTTTTCATAATTTTTCCAACGAGATATTGAGCTATTATAAATTGGTTTTTGCACCTGGCCATGACTCGATGTCACTACTGCACGATCATTTTCATAAAATCTCAGGCAGTTTTCATCCCATTTCAATTCAAGAAACTCAAACATCCGGCGGCTCTCTCCCGCCTGGTCGGCCACAACATCCTCGTAGCAAACATCAATAATGGGGATCGGTAAGGTTTCATGCCAATATTTCATTAAACGTTGATAGTTTTTATAGAAAGACACTAGATCGTCCATATCATACAGATAAGAATGAACACCAGTGAAATCATGAAAATAACAAGAGAGACAAGTATCGATGGGATTGCGGATACAATTTATAATCTTCGCATCGGGAAACAGGATTGCAATCAAACCAAGTCGAATAAAGTTTCCCGGCAATTTATCCACCACATAACGCTCACCATTCGAGACCCTATCAAGACAGCCTCTATATTCTTCAGCCATCGCCTCAAGATCGGCAGCTAAAAAATTTTTGGCTTCGTGTTTAATATTATTATTCTGAAAATCAGAACCGCGATAATCACGCAAAATATCAACCATATCGGTCAACTCACCCGCACCATAAACATCTTCATGGGATGACAACATCTGCTCAATCAATGTCGTGCCTGATCTTGGCACCCCAACAACAAACACTGGTTGCCCATGATCACGACTTTTCTTTAGCTGCTTGCCCTGCATCACCTCTCGGCCATAGCCAGCTATCCAGGCAGAAACCATCGCATTGCTTGCATCAATATTATAGCGCCCTGCCTTTAATGCATTACCTCGCTTAAAAAAACCAAAAGCCTTGTCATAATCCGCCCGCGCATCACACAAGCGACCCAGCCCAAAACAAATATTCACCTCGTCAGGCCTGGACAGACCAGGATCGTCTAAAAAACCTTCCAGACGAGATATAACTTTCTCGCAACTATTATTTAAATGACAAAGATAGGAATATAAAACAGCAACTTTTATGTTTTTTGGTTCCGCCTTAAACAATTCGTCGATTTCGACTAAGGCCATAGAATAATCTTTCTGCAGCCGTAAAACATCGATATAAGCCAACCTCGCGCCGATATGGCCTGATTCAATTTTCAACGCCTTTTCAAAACATTCCCTGGCTTGCTTGAGATCAGAAAATCCAGAATATAAACCGCCAACCTTACAAATCAATTCAACTTTATTTGGATATTGATCCAACAGCTTTTTAAACACATAAATGGCCTGCGTGGTTCGGCCACAAGCCGCCAATGCATCACCATAAAGAGAGCTCACCTGCGGCTGGTCAGCATTTATCTGCAAGGCGGTTTCAAGTGGCTCCAACGCCTGAAGAAACATCTGCATGGAAATATAAACACGACCAAGCGCAACATTCGCCTCGACAAACCCTGGATTAATCGACACTGCCTTCGAAAAGGTTTGGCAGGCATCTTCAGCTTTACCTTGTGACTCCAGCACCTGCCCCAGGCCAAACCAACCTTCAGCCAGCTTATCGTCAGCTTGCAAAGATCGGCACATCGCTTTTTCAGCTGCTGACAAATCACCTAAACGGCCTTCAACCGTACCCAGCAGATACCAGCCAGCAGCATCGTCAGGAAACTTTTCAAGAATCTTTTGATACGCAGTTTTCGCCTCTGCCAGTCGGTTCTGGTTTAGAAATTCCAGCGCCTGCTTTTTTTTCTTCGCCAGCAGTTTATCTTTCAACGTCATTTATATCGGCCTATTAACAGGCCGTGGCTTACGCTGATCATCCACAGCAACATAGGTGAGCACCGCCTGTGTCACTTTAACTGGCGACGCCAGGCGACTACGTTCTGCATAAACTTTCACAGCGACAGTCAAGGAAGTATTGCCTACGTGACTAACCTCCGCGTAGCAGCTTATCAAATCGCCAATAAATACAGGCTGCTGAAACTCGAATGAATTGACGGCGACTGTGACGACATGCCCTTTGGCCTGCCGTGTCGCCACTACTGATCCGGCAATATCCACCTGAGACATAATCCAGCCACCAAAAATATCCCCTGAAGCATTGGCATCCGCTGGCATCGCCACAAGCCGAATGGTAGGCATTTTCTCTTCCAAACCGTTTGTTTCATCCATTATTTACGCCTCGTGTATATGGCTTCAATTTCCTTTTCATAACGACTCAAAATATTTTTTCGCTTTAATTTCAGTGTCGGCGTCAGCATGTCATTTTCAATCGTCCAAGGCTCATCAACGATTAATATTGACCTTATCTTTGCATAACCGGGAAAGCTGCGAACACACTCGGCAATCTTGGCCAGCAAGGCATCATTGGAATGTTGAGAGTTTTTTTCGTCCTTATTCAGCACAACCAATACAGCCAGACAGGGGCGGCTGTCACCAATCACCATCACCTGTTCAAACATTGGTTGGATGCAAATTGCCATCTCCATATCCGCTGGCGAGACCTTTTCACCGTTAGCCAAAACCAAAACGTCTTTGATTCGGCCGGTAATATAGATACGACCATCCTCTAGCCGGGCCTTATCACCTGTGTGCAACCAGCCATCAGCATCTACCGTTTCAGCAAAGGCCTTATCATTATTCCAATAGCCTTTCATTACGCCCGGACTGCGCACCTGTAATTCATCATTGGCACCGATACGCACTTCCACATCGGGCAACGCAGGGCCAACACTGGCAGGATCATTATTTTCAATTAAATTGACAGCCGCCACCGGACTCAATTCTGTCATTCCGAAACCTTGCAAAAGATTCAGCCCAAGGCCGATAAACGTCTTGCCAACATCAACCGGCATCGGTGCGCCACCACAAATAGCAATTCGTAGCCGCCCACCCAGCTTGGCCATAATTTTGTCCGCCACCAGCCTTTCCAGCAACGGCCACAGCAACAGTTTAAGGTGCCATTCTGCTCGGCCCTGCTGATGCAAAAACCGCAGCCAGCCCACGTCAACAGCAAGCTCAAGCAGCCGCCGTTTTATCGGGCTATGCAACTGCTCCTGAATCCGGGCAAAGGTTCGCTCATAAATACGTGGCACTGATATCAGCACCGTGGGGCGAATAGTTTGCAGATCTTCAGCCAGATGTAAAATCGACCGGGCATAAGCAACACGGGCACCGGCCATCATCGGCAGGTAATAACCAATGCTACGCTCCAGCGTGTGGGAAAGCGGTAAAAATGAGAGAAAAATGTCATCAGGAAACACCTCTACCGCACTCAGTCCGACGTAGGCATTCCATAAAATATTATGATGACTGAGCATGACACCCTTAGGCCGGCCAGTGGTGCCTGAAGTGTAAACAATCGTCGCTAGGGCATCGGGATCATCAATACAAAGTTCTGCGGCTTCTGCCGGTTCCCGCAGCATTTTTTTTACATAATGAATGCGCTGACCACCGCAATCATTCATGCTCCAGATCAGCATATCATCATCAAGATCGGCGGCAACGCTGGCCAGCTCACGCCACTGCTCCAGCCCTTCGATCAACAGCAAACGAGTATTGGAGTCGTCTAGCACATAGGCAACATTTTCAGCCCTATCATTTGAAAACAACGGCACTACCACCAGACCCAGCGCCAGCGCGGCTTGTTCAAAGACCAGCCATTGCGGTGAATTATTTGCCATCACCGCCACACGATCACCTTTTTGCAAAGATGTTGACCTTAATGCCTGCTGCCATTGCGAAACCTGCTCCGCCATTTGCGCCCAGGTAAGGTCAAGCCAACGGTTGCCCGGCTTATCAAAAAAGGTATAGGCAACCGCACCGGGGCTACGCCTGACACGCTCCCAGAATAAGCCGGGTAATACTTGCGCAACAGCGGGGCTAATCACATCGGACACTGGTAAAGCTTCCTTTCTAAATCAGCAGATTACTCCGAGTCAATCCAACCCGCATCGGCTCTAAACCGTGAGCCGTACTTTTGTTCTAACACCTCAAGCGTCTGGAGCAAAGACTCTTTGCCTATCTTATCAATGTAATTCATCGGGCCGCCACGAAATGGGGCAAAACCAGTGCCGAAAATCACACCGCCATCAAGCAGGTCGGCATTATCAACGATGCCCTCACGCAGGCAGGCCACGGCCTCATTGAGAAAGCGCAACATCATTCGGTCGATAACATCAGCGGGAGAAGTATACTCCTTGCTATCACCGGCAAATACTTTTTTGCCATCCGTGTAACGATAAAAGCCCTCGCCACTCTTGCGTCCCAAACGACCAGCCGCCACCAGCTGCTCAAGCCGGTTGGGCACTGGCACATCCAGTTGTTGTGACAGAATACGTGCCACCGACAAACAGATATCCAGCCCCACCGTATCGGCCAATTCAATCGGCCCCATGGGCATACCGAAGTCCAGCGCAGCTTTGTCAATCACCGCCCCCGGCACACCTTCTTCTTCCAGTGTGACGGCTTCAAGCAGATACGGCATCAAGACTCGGTTTACCAAAAATCCCGGCGCACTCTTTACTGGCAAAGGCAGGCGATCAATGTGACGGCAAAAGGCGGCGGCCTGTTTAACGGCCTTATTAGAGGTCTGAGTGCCGCGCACAATCTCCACCAGCTGCATCTTAGCTACAGGATTAAAAAAGTGCAGTCCCACCAGCCGGCTAGGCTTCTGCAAACACTTGCACAACACCTCCAGCGGAATACTGGAGGTATTCGTCGCCAGCACCGCATCCTTTTTCAACTGTGGTTCAATCTCTTTATACAGCGCCTGCTTGGCATCCACATCTTCAAAGATGGCCTCGATCACCACATCGGCCTTGGGCACACCCGAGCCTTTAATATCCGGCATCAACCTGTCCATCGCCGCCTGAATCAGGCGCGGTTGTTTGAGCCGACGTTTAAACAAGGCGTGGGCGCGTTTCATCACCCGCGCCAGAGTTTCGTGGCTACGGTCCTGAATGGTGACATGCATCCCGCGCATGGCACACCAGGCGGCGATATCACCGCCCATTACGCCGCCGCCGACCACATGTACGCGTTTGGCAGCAATCTCATCTTTTTTACCCAGCGCCTTCATCTGTTCCTGCAGGAAAAACACCCGCACCAGATTCTGAGCCGTATCGCCCATCACCAGCCGCGCCACTGAGGCCGCCTCTTCGCGCATCATGCGGCGCGGATCATCCATGTGCGCCTGCCACAGATCAATCAGCGCATAAGGAGCCGGGTAATGATCTTTGCGGGCACGCTTGGCCACCTGTTTTTGCAGATAGCGCGCCAGCAGTGGCCGCGCCAGCTTGTGATTGGTGTAAGCCTTCCAGCCGGTGGCTTTTTTCGGTATCGGTGATGTCAGCACCACATTGCGCGCTGCATCCAGTAAACGCCGCGCTGGCACGGCATAATCCACCAGGCCAATTTTCTTAGCCGCCCGCGCACTCAGGGCGCGACCACCGAGCATCATGTCCATGGCCGCTGGCGCCCCCACCAGCGGCGGCAGACGTACCGTGCCACCGAAACCCGGATGAATCCCCAGATTCACTTCGGGCAGACCCAGCTTGGTTTTCGGATCTTCATCGGCAATGCGATAACGGCAGGCCAGCGCCAGCTCCATGCCGCCGCCAAGGCAAAAACCCTGAATAACCGCCACCGTCGGCATACTCATTGCGGCCAATCGTTCCAGCACTGCTTGACCCCGACCAATCAATGCCTCGGCATCAGATTGCCCACCGAGGGTGGTAAATTCTTTAATATCTGCCCCGGCAATAAAGCCGCTCGACTTGGCCGACAAAATCACCAGCCCTTGCGGCCGATCTTCTTTCAGCTGACCAAGAATGTCATTCAGCTCTTCCAGCACCGCAGCCGACAGGGTATTGGCCGCAGCATCGACCTTATCGATATACAGCCAGGCAATATCGTGATCATCACGTTCCAGGCGCCAGTTTTTATATTGTTGTTCTGTCATGACTTAACCCCTCTCAACGGCCATCGCGCCGCCCTGGCCACCACCGATACACAAGCTGGCCATGCCGCGCTTGCTATTGGTGCGTTCCAACACATGCAGCAGGTGCAAGACAATCCGCGCCCCACTGGCCCCCACTGGATGACCGATGCTGACTCCACCGCCATCAACATTCAGACGATCACGATCAATCTCGCCTATCGCCGAACGTGAACCCAGTTCGTCGTTGCAGTAGTCCTTGTCTTTCCATGCCGCCACATTGGCCAGCACCTGAGTGGCGAAGGCCTCATTGATCTCCCAATAATCGACACTGTCGGGTTTCCAGCGCTTTCGCTTCATAATCGGCGTCATGGCATGCACCGGCCCCATGCCCATTTGACTTGGATCACAACCGGCCCATTCACTGTCAACAATACGTCCCATCACCGGCAGTTGATGCTGTTTAACCGCCTCTTCGCTGGCCAGAATCAACAGCGCCGCACCGTCGGTCACCTGGGCACTGTTACCGGCCGTCACTCGGCCAAAATTGCGATCAAACACCGGTCTCAGCTTGGCCAGATTGGCCACACTGCTATCACGCCGCAGGCCGCTATCATGCAAATGGTGTTTGCCGCGACTGTCGTAAACCGCCTCAATTTCATCCAGCCAGCCCTCGTCCTGGGCCTTGGCCAGACGTTGGTGACTGTCTACGGCATAGGCGTCCATGGTCTCTCTATCAATATTGAATCGGTACGCCAGAATCTCAGCGGTCTGCCCCATCGACAGTCCGGCCAGAGGATCACTCAGACCACGCAGCAAGCCGATAATGGGAGCCAGATGACCGCCTCGCAGTTGGCTTAATGCCTTTAACTTCTGTCCCATGGTTTTGCATCTGGCCCAGTCTGCCAGCCAGGCCACCATCTTGTTATCCAGCAGCACCGGCGCGTGGCTGATGGCCTCTACACCTCCTGCCAGAATCAGATTGGAACGACCCGAGGCGATATTGCCGTAGGCGCAATCCAAGGCCTGCATGCCAGAGGCACAGTTGCGTTGCACGGTCCAGGCGGGCACATGTTTGCCGCAACCCAGACGCAGCGACAACATGCGGGCGATGTTAGCCTCATCCGGGCCGGGCATGACACAGCCCAGAATCACTTCATCCAGCTGGCCCGGATCAAAGCCATGTCTGGCCAGCAATGGCCGTCCAGCGGCTACCGCCAGATCAGAGGCTCTGAACTGCCCCGGCTTACCCATCACCTTAAAAAAGGGTGTGCGCGCACCATCCACAACAAAAACAGGTTTTTCCTTATTCCGTGTCACCATTTTATGACTCCTTGTTCCAGTAGTCCGGACTAAAATCGTCGACTTTGATCACCTCTCGCCTGGCGGCGATGGCGGCCCTGACCAGCTCTGCCTCATGGGCTTCGATGACACCCTCTGCCAGACCACGGTCAACCAATTCGTCTTCCCCCGTTTTTGCCAATTTTCCACTCTTCACCGCGGAACGCAGCATACGCTCAACCGTTTCAGCGTCTATGACCTTTTGCAGCGCTGACTCCAGACGACCCAAGGCTTCTGTTTCATCTGTAGGCAGATAGATGCCCTTGGTCAAACGATCACGCGCCGCCGAGGGTGACAGCAGAATACGGGTGGCCTGATGGCCAAGCCTGTCCAAGGGCAGGTGATAACTCTTGCCCCAGGGCATGATCATAAACCGCAACACGCTGGCCAGTGGCCGAAATGGCAGGTTACGCAACAGACCGCGCAGACTCTCCTGCATCTGATACAGAGAGTCATCACAAGCCCACTGCAGCAACGGCAAGTCCTCTTTCGGACTGCCTTGATCATGGAAACGCTTCAAACAGGCCGAGATCAGATACAACTGGCTCAGCATATCTGCCAACCGACCGGAAAATTTCTCCTTGCGCTTCAAATCCCCTCCCAGGGTCAACATCACCACATCCGCCACCAGGGCAAAGGCCGCCGCCATGCGGGTTGCCTGTTGATAGTAGTAACGCTCCGACCCGGACTTGGGCGCCAATTGAAAACGCGCCCCGGTCAGCCCTAACCACAGAGTACGGGCCCCGTTGCTGACAGTGAAACCGATATGGCCAAACAAGGCCTTATCAAAGGCGATGGCACCACGTGGCTGGTCTTCATCCTGCGCCGCCTCCATCTCTTTCAAAATATAGGGATGACAGCGAATCGCCCCCTGACCAAAGGTAATCATGGTTCGGGTCAGAATATTGGCCCCCTCCACCGTAATACTGATGGGAATGGACTGATAAACACGGGCGATAAAGTTACGCGGCCCCATGCAAATACCACTGCCGCCCTGCACGTCCATGGCATCATTGACTACCTTGCGCATCCGCTCGGTCATGTTGTACTTGGCGATGGCTGAGATAACCGATGGCTTTTCACCCAGATCCACCGCCGCCGCTGTCATCACCCGCGCCGCATCCATCAAATAGGTATTCGCGGCGATGCGTGCCAGCGGCTCTTCCACCCCTTCAAACATACCAATCGGGGTATTGAACTGTTTGCGTATCCGGGAATAAGCACCGGTGGCACGAGACGCCAGCTTGCCCGCCCCCACGCTCAGTGCAGGCAGTGAAATTGAACGACCCGCCGCCAGACACTCCATCAACATCCGCCAACCCTGACCCACCTGAGCTTGACCGCCAATCACCCAGTCCATGGGGATAAACACATCCTTGCCCTGGTTGGGGCCGTTCATGAAGGCCATGTTCAACGGCGCGTGACGATTGCCGATGGTCACACCCTGGGTATCCGTCTTGATCAGGGCGCAGGTAATGCCAATGTCTTCAGTCTGACCAATCAGGTGATCCGGATCATAGAGACGGAAGGCCAGACCCAATACAGTCGCCACCGGGCCGAGAGTGATGTAACGCTTGTCCCAGTTGAGACGAATGCCAAGCACCTCTTTGCCTTCGAACTGACCCATACAGACCACGCCGTTGTCTGGAATCGATGCCGCATCAGAACCGGCGGTTGG
>JAJRUN010000104.1 GCA_024277755.1 Gammaproteobacteria bacterium
AACGATTGACGCTGGTTGGTTTTACAATAATGGGAACACTGGCCGGTGTTGCCGGCGTTTTGGGGTCAGCACGATTGAACAGCGCGGTGGTATCAGCAGGCGTTGGCGTAGAACTTTCTGTCATTACCGCCGCCGTTCTTGGTGGTGCCAGTTTGAAAGGTGGCGAGGGCAGCATAATCGGTGGTGTCCTGGGTGTCCTGTTTATTGCTCTTGTCCAGAACGCCATGATTATCAACGGATTGGGAATTTTCTGGCAGACCATCGTGATTGGGCTGGTGCTCTTACTTGCGGTCTCCCTGGATCGGTTCAGACAATGAGATCAGCATTTTTCATTCCAGTAGTTTGCCATCCATTTGTCTTAACCTAGAGAAAGGTGAAAACGATTGAGCTACAAATAACCACAATAAAAAACTTAAACAAAGGAAACAGGAAATGAAGAATTATCTGATAGGGGTAGCGGCCGCACTGGCAATGCTTACCTCAGGAGCACAGGCTCAAGAAACTGAATTTGGCCCCGATGACGCAACCGAGGTGTATTACTGGATTTCTAACATGTCCAACCTGCCCTTGTTTGTAACTTATGATTATGTGGGGCTGGAAAAAATTGCCAATGAATTGGGCATAAAGGTA
Organism: Gammaproteobacteria bacterium; assembly: GCA_024277755.1. Classification (GTDB taxonomy): domain Bacteria; phylum Pseudomonadota; class Gammaproteobacteria; order Tenderiales; family Tenderiaceae; genus Tenderia. The sequence goes on from JAJRUN010000104.1 coordinate 631, forward strand.
CGCGTCGCGGGCCCAACCAATTTCGACCTGCCCGCTTTTATCGCAGCGGTTGATCAGGTTTGTGCGCAAAATCCTGCTGGCGTTTCGATTGTTGGCTGGGATCCATCACTGACGGAACCTGCTTCAGCTTGTCTGGCGGCCGGCGTTCCAACGGTTACGGATGATGCCGATCTTCCAGATTCAACACGACTGTCATTTATCGGCACCAGCTGGACCCAAATCGGAATTTCGCAGGCGGATGCACTGATTGCAGCGCGCCCTGAAGGTGGCAAGGTTGCGATGCTTTCGATCATCGCCGCTTACAACATGAATCAGGCACGCACTGCCTTTCGCCTTCGTCTAGAAGAAAAAGCGCCAGGCAAGTTTAATATAATCGCCGACGAAGACGATGCCGCCGACAGCGCTAAAGCAGCGCAGGTGACGGCTGCTCTTCTGGCAGCGCATCCAGATCTGGCCGCTGTTGCAGGGTTTGATGCTGAGTCCGGTGCAGGGATTGTTCGCGCGCTTCAGGAATTTGGCATGAATCCTGGCGATGTCACAGTAACGGCGATGGAACAGTCCACAGAGTTCTACAATACGGTGAAAGAAGGCTGGGTCGACGCGATCATCGTGCAGAACCGCCAGCTGTTCACCTATTACGCCATCAAGATGCTTTACGACTATAACAATAACGGGCTGACCACTGTCGGTCTGGATGGTGCCAATGGTGGCGTTCCCATTCCATTGAACATCGACACAGGCCTTTTGGTCGTTGACAAAGACAATGTCGAAAAAGTGATCGAAGCCCTGAAATCACTCTAAAACACTCAAAAACGAAGAGGCCTTGTATTAGGCCTCTTCGCCTCCCAATTACCAACTTTTCAAGGAACTATAAATTGCCCAATGGACAAACACATATCGCCGTTATTGGCTGCGGGTTTTATGCACAAAACCACCTGAACGCCTGGCGTGATTTAGCTGGCGAGGGGGCAGTAATAACTGCTGTGTGTGACATAGATCCCGAAAAAGCCAAGCAGGCTGGTGAGCAATTCGGGGCAGAATGGTTTACCGATGCCGCTGAAATGATTAAGAAAACCAGCCCCGAATTAGTTGATATTGTCACCCAGGCTGATACTCATCGTGAACTGGTGGAATTAACTACTAAGCATAATATTGCAACCATGGTGCAAAAACCTCTGGCCCTGACATGGAGTGATTGTTGTGCCATTGGTGACTGTGTTACTAATGCCGGTATATTTTTTGGCGTGCATGAGAATTTTAGATTTCAAGCACCTATGCTTCGCCTCAAGCAATTGCTTAAAAATGATGTAATAGGTGAGGTAAGTTTTGCACGGATTTCATTTCGTACCGGGTTTGATGTCTTTGCCGCGCAACCCTATCTGCGCAACGAGACCCGACTGGTCATTCAGGATGTAGGCATTCATGTTCTTGATCTGGCGCGTTTCTTTTTGGGTGAAGTTGACCATCTGACCTGCGAGACACAAAAGCGGCTGCCTGATATTGCAGGCGAAGACACAGCGACAATGATGTTGCGTCATAAATCTAACGCAGTTTCAGTAGTTGATGCCAGTTTTTCTGCCCATTGTTTGCCAGATGCATTCCCGGAAACCCTGATCGAAATTGAAGGCAGCAAGGGGCTTGTCAGACTAAACCCCGGCGGGCAAATAGAGGTGGTAAGTGGTGGTTTGAATTGGCAAGAAGATGCCTCGACCCCTTTACTTGATTGGACTGAACGGTCTTGGCATGTGACCCAGCACAGCGTGCTTCTTTTGAACCGTCATGTGTTGCAAGCCTACAAAGCATCTCGCCAGCCTGACACAGAAATTATAGGCAGCCTTAAAACTCACGCGTTGGTAAATGCAGCCTATGAAGCCGCTGAAACAGCGCTTTCAGTTATACCTGAAACCTGGCATCCGAAAGTAAAATAATGAAAAAAATTAAGGTAGCAATTATTGGCTCAGGCAATATCGGCACTGACCTGATGATCAAGATTGAAAGACTATCAGACAGGCTGGAAGTTGCCGCAATGATTGGGATTGACCCCAAATCAGATGGTTTAAAACGAGCAAAAAGACTCGGTAAAGCTATCTCCCATGAAGGAGTGGACGGATTAGTCGCGCTGCCGGAATTTGATGAAATTTTTATAATATTTGATGCCACCAGTGCTGCTGCACACCAACATCATAATGCGGTTTTGCAAAAGCATGGCAAACAGGTAATTGACCTCACACCTGCAGCAATTGGACCATTTGTTGTTCCTTCGGTTAATCTGGAAGCTAATCTAAACGCTGC
>JAJRUN010000001.1 GCA_024277755.1 Gammaproteobacteria bacterium
AGCCAAAGCCAAGGCATACAACCAGGCAATTCAGCATTATAAAGCGGCACAACAACAGATCACTATCGATACGGCCGACATGAACGAAGCGAAAAAGAAAATTAACAGCAACACCTTTTCCTCGCTCATCAGCAGCAACCCAAAATGGGAAACCGGCTGGCTAAGCAGCTGGCTAGAGTCTCCGGCTTCACCCAAAAACCGCCTGTTGCCTTTACTGCTCGACAACCCTGATTTTCAGGCAACGCTGAAGGAATATCGTGCTCTGCTGCAGCTCAGGCAACACATTCACTCGCTTGACGTCAATATCAAAAAACTGAAACAAGCCAATCGTACTAAAACATCTGCCGCCATCGCCAGACTGCATATACGCCAGCGACAACTGGATGAGCAGACGCAGCACTCCATCAACAAGCAATTTACCAGCCTTAAACAACAAGCCCTCAATATACTCGACCGTTACCAGGCTCAATTAAATCACTATTCAGAACAAATACGCTTCGGTATTGCCCAAACCATTGAGGGCGGTACGTTTAAGGCCGAAGAAGGACTCTAAATGCAATACCGTCACCTGCTATCCCTACTCATAATCTTTCTGATTACCGGCTGTAGCAGCACGGGCAATGACACTTTGAGCAGTCTCAAAAACAGAACCATAATCATTGAAAAAGATGTTCCGGTGGAAGGCAACATCAATACAGCAATTAAAACCTATGAAGAAATCATTCGTGACGGCGGCAATGCCAATCTCAATGAAAGAGCCTTAAGACGTCTCGGTGATCTTGAAATGCAACGCATCGATCGCATGTTTGAAAATAACGAGGGTCACCTGATCGAGGACAGCAGCTATGACAAAGCTATCAATGCCTATCAGAAACTACTGACTCGTTATCCAGAATATGCTGACCGAGAAACCATTGTTTACCAGCTGGCACGCGCCTATGAACACAATGACCGCCTCGACAAATCAATTAAAGCACTAAAAATATTTGTCCGGGACTACCCCAACTCACCCCGTAATGAAGAGATCAGCTTCCGCCTTGGTGAATTATTGTTTCAAGAAGCCCGCTACAGCGAATCTGAAATCGCCTACAACAATATTATTGGCCGCGGCCGTCATAACAATAAATACTACGAGCAGGCCCTGTTCAAATACGCCTGGTCAATCTACAAACAGGATCGCTGCACAGATTCAATAGCGGCGTTTCTATCAATGCTTGACCTGAAATTGGCCCGCAACACAACCCCCTCCAAACTGGAAAAAATGAGCCATGTTTCACGTCCAGACATAGAACTGATCAACGATAGTTTTCGCGCCATCACCCTATGCTTATCACTACAAAAAGAAGTCGACGCGCTACATAACTATCTTAAAAATAAACCTTATCGCAGCTATGAGTTTATGCTTTATAACAAACTGGCTGAACTCTACCTAAAGCAGGAACGTAAAAGCATTGCCGCTTTAATTTACGAATCATATTTCAAACGCAGTGACTGGCATCCTTACGCACTGATATTGCATGACAAAGCAATCAATATTCACACACAATCAGAATCTAAAAATAAAATCATCCAGGCCAAAAAAGAATTTGTGCGCCGCTACAACATTCTCAGCGACCATCTCGATGTAACACACCATAACGACTATCAGCGCTATCTGGTAAAAAGCGACATTGAAAGCATGTACAAAGTACAAACCCGCCTAAAGGTACACCTGCTCGACATTGCCAAATACCACCATGCCAAAGCACAAAAAACCGACAACCTGCTCGACTTTCAAGAAGCTATCAAATGGTATCGCCTCTACCTGAAGCACTTCCCTCGCAGCGAAGACGCGCCACAAATCAACTTTTTACTCGCTGAAGCCCTGTTTGAAGATAAACTCTATAGCGATGCAGCCCACGAATTCGAACGCTCAGCTTACGAATATGGCCAACATGACAATGCTGCTGAGGCAGGTTATGCCGCCCTCGTTGCTTATACCGAACAAGACAAGCTGTTGGCCGATAAAGATACCAAGACGTGGAATCAAGCCTCCCTGCAAAGCGCATTGTCTTTTGCCCGAATCTTTTACAAAGACCCAAGAGCACCCTCAGTGCTGGCAAAGGCCGCACATGAGCTTTATGAAGGGCGCAATTATAACGATGCCGTCAGAGCCGCTGAAACCATACTTAGCCGCTACCCGGACAGTGACATTCAAAACAGGCGCACGGCACTGATGGTTCTGGCCAACACTGAGTTTGAACGCTCAAATTATGAGATTTCTGAATTACTTTACACGGAGCTGCTCGCTCTGCTCCCCGCCGATGATCCATTGCGCGCAGAGCAGGAAGAAAGACTTGCCGCATCAATCTATAAACAGGCAGAACACTTTCGCGCCCGCGGTGCTGTCAGCAGCGCAATTGACGAATTCAAACATCTGATAAAAATCGCACCCAACTCCAGCATACGACCAATTGCTGAATATGACATTGCGACCACCTACATCATTATGAATCGCTGGCAAGAGGCCGCAGCCCGTCTGGAAACGTTCAAAGAAAACTACCCTGACCACGAGCTTACTCAAAATATTGATGAAAAGCTGGCAGTTGCCTATGTTCGTCTGAAAGACCCGCTCAGGGCCGCTGATGCGTTACGCGATATCGTTGCCAATGCAGACTCGCCTGAGGCCAAACGCGACGCCCTGTGGCAGGCAGCAACCCTGTATGAAAAAGCCAGAGAAAAACATAAAGCTGCAACCACCTACAACGCATACGCCGAAATGTTTCCGGACCCACTTGAACCTTCAATCGAAGCGCTTTATAAAGCAGGCCTAATGCACAAAGCGGTGGGGCGCGACAACTACTACCGCATCCAGCTGGAAAAAATCTACGAGGAGGACTCCAAAGGCGGATCGCAACGCACCAATCGAACCCGCTATCTCGCTGCTCAGGCCGCATTTGAACTGGCTGAACCACACTTCGAACGCTATGAAAAAGTACGACTGGTTGAACCCATTCGGAAAAATATGCAACTCAAAAACCAGCTCATGAAGCAGGCGCTAAAGGCCTACAATAAAACCGTCGAACTAGGCGTGGCCGAATACACCACCGCTGCAACGTTTCGCATTGCCGACATGTACGCTGACTTCAGTCGCAAACTAATGGATTCAGACCGCCCTATCAATCTTGATGAAGAAGAGATGGAGCAGTACGAAATCATGCTGGAGGAGCAGGCTTTCCCATTTGAAGAGCAGGCCATCGAATTGCATAAAACCAACCTCAAACGCATGACAGAACAAGGTCTGTATGACCAATGGATCACCAACAGCATCGACTCCCTGGCTGAATTGATGCCAGCACAGTATTTAAGGACAGAGACTCATGGCATCGCAGCCACAACAGCTCACTAAAATCACAGTAACTGCCTGTCTGATCAGTATGCTTTACGCATGCGGAACCAGCGCCCCCATTGTAAAAGTCGACACAGCGACAATCGCTACTGGCAACAAAGACTCCATAACAAGCGAACCAATCAGCCTCGACCCTAAAACCGAACACGAATTCAACCTTGGTCTAAAAGCCATGGTCGAAAGAAACTATGACGAGGCTGAAGAGATATTTTCAAAAATGACCCAGGCCTATCCATATTTATCCGGGCCATTTGCCAACCTCGGCACAGTTTTAGCCGCTAAAAAAGATTATGCTAATGCTGAATTAGCCTTCAAACATGCACTACGACAAAACCCAAAAAATGCAGAAACCTACAATCACCTTGGCCTGTTATATCGCCAAACAAGTCGCTTTCAGAAAGCATTGCAAACCTATAAACAGGGACTCATGTTCGCCCCAAAGGCCACCAATCTACTACGCAACACCGGCATACTGCTTGAGCTTTACCTCAACTCACCCGGTACTGCACTGGAATATTACCAACGCTATCTAGAACAAAAACCTGAGGATAAACAGGTACAACTCTGGGTTTCACTCATTAAGCAGCAGGCAGGCTCATGAAAATTATAAACACGACGATAGCTATTACGAGCCTGACACTGATTTTCTGCAGCGCGTCAGCCGAGGTAAAACTGGAATCTGAGGGAATGAAAATTTATGGCCAGAGTGAGCTACCCAAGGTGCTCTACATCGTTCCCTGGAAACGACGCGAAGCGGGAGAAATTGATATGCCAACCAGTAACAGCCTCGCCAGCGACATACTGCAACCTATCGACCCGGAAATTTTCAAGCGACAACTTCGATACTATGAACTCATAACTCAACAGCAAGATGACAACAAAGGTTAAGAATGCGTTATACTTTGCCGCCAACGAATATCATCAAGCCTTTTCAACACAATAAATTTCAAGCGAGTGCTCTAAGGAGACAATGATGGACGATTTCATTTCCACAATCGTGCGCTTCTTTCAAGAAGGCGGTACTTTCATGTATCTAATCCTGATGCTGTTTGCAGTAGGATTGGCTATCGCCATTGAGCGTTTCATCTATCTTTCGGCAGCTAAAAGCAAAAGCCGCAAAACCTGGGATGGTTTGGTGCCGTTAATCCAGCAAGGAAAATTTGATCAGGCCACTAAACTGGCAACAGACTCCAAAGCAGCTATTGCCCACATGCTTTCCTATGGCATGGCTCGCATCCAGGAACGCAGCCAACATCGAGAAGAAATCGAAACAGCAATGGAAGAAGGCCTGATGGAAGTTGTTCCAAGACTGGAAAAACGCACCCATTATCTAGCCACCCTGGCCAACATCGCCACATTAATGGGGCTTTTAGGCACCATCATGGGGCTCATCCAGGCCTTTACCGCAGTTGCCAGTGCCGATCCATCACAAAAGGCTGACCTGTTGTCATCCAGTATTTCTGTCGCCATGAACACCACCGCGTTCGGTCTGATGGCAGCCATTCCTTTGCTGCTGATGCACGCCTTTTTGACGACCAAAACAACTGAGCTGGTTGATAGCTTTGAAATGGCTGCAGTGAAGTTCCTTAATCTGATCACCAAAGGCAACAACGCAGGTTAAGCAAAATGGCATCGCGCTTTCGTCGTCCCCACCGCCCGGCAGCGGATCTGGACATTACCGCATTTATGAACCTGATGGTCATCCTAGTGCCCTTCCTGTTGATCACGGCCGTGTTCAATCAGGTCAGCATCCTGGAAATGAACCTGCCGGAACAAAAATCGGCCGACAAACAAAATAAAGAAAAGCCACCCGAGTTTCAGCTACAAATCACCCTGCGTCAGGACGTTATGCAAGTCAGCGACAAACCTGGCCGCATTCTGAAAACCTTCCCCATGAAAGGTAAGAGCTATGATATCGAAGGCCTTGCAGCACTGCTGCGTCAAATCAAGGCCCGTCTGCCGGACGAAACAGCTGCTACCCTGCTGCTGGAACCCGACGTTGCTTATGACCACCTGATTCAGGTCATGGATGCAACTCGCGTCATTGTGATAACCGAAGATAATAAATCGACTCAATATGAACTGTTTCCGGACATCGCTATGGGTGACGCCCCCGCAGTAAAAGGAAAGCGCTAAGCATGAAGATGTCGCGCCGAGCCAAACGCATGCAGCGCCACCACAAGCGCTCAAAAGGCGGCGCCTCCATCAATCTGGTTTCATTGATGGATATTTTCACCATTCTGGTATTTTTCCTGCTGGTCAACTCTTCCGACGTTCAGAATCTGCCCAGCACAAAAGATATTCAACTGCCTAAATCCGTTGCCGAACAGAGACCCAAAGAAACAATCTTCATCCTGATCAGCGACACCGACCTGCTAGTGCAAGGGCGACCCATCGCGCGAGTGCAAGACATCCTCAGCAACAGCGATAACATGATCCCGGCTCTCAAAAAAGAACTGGAATATCAAGCCAGCCGCAGCAATATCCCGGCAGAAAAAGAAGCGCGTCGGGAAATAACCATCATGGGCGACAAGAACATTCCATATCGCTTGCTGAAAAAAATAATGATCACCTGCAACAGCGTTAACTATAACAACATCTCGCTGGCAGTTTCAAAAATAGGCGGCCCACAGGGTTAATCGTGAAAGCAGCTTTGGCATCAAACATCACCCTGCCCTGGTCAGCATCACTTGCTGATGAAAAGCGTTTTCGCCGCATCGTTGCCGCTTGTGTTGTATTGGCTTTGGCAATCAGCTTTACCATGCCATTCGTAACCTTACCTGAGCCTGATCGCAAACAAGTAGAAAAAATTCCACCGCGCCTGGCCAAACTATTATTGGAAAAGAAAAAGATTGAGCCACCCAAGGTGAAAGCCCCAAAGCCACCCAAGCCTGAAAAACCCAAGCTTGAAGAAAAGAAAGCAAAAGCTGAGAAAAAACCTGAGCCGAAGCCGAAGCCAAAACCCGAGAAAAAGCCCGAGCCAAAACCGAAGCCTGTCGCCAAGCCAAAACCAAAACGTGACATCGCCGAGATCCGCAAAAAGGTTTCTAAAGCTGGTGTCCTGGCAATGCAAGACATGCTCGCTGATCTGAGAGAAAGCCAGCCAATATCAGCACTCAAAACAACCAAGCCATTGCAGACCACAGGCACCACCGAGCGAGCCATGGCACCATCCGTACTAATGGCTAAAGCCAGCAAAGGCAGTGGCGGCATCGACACATCAAAATTCAGCCGCAGCACTAGCGACAGCGAGCTGGCAGGACGTGAACTGACTACCGTCACCAGTGAAATCGAAGCTATAGAGGTTGCCACAGCCCCCGAGTCTGATTCGCGTGGCCGCTCTGAAGAAGACATAAAGAGAATATTGCGCGCCAACTACAATTCCATCTACACCGCTTACCAGCGTGAGCTACGCCGCAACCCGCTACTCAAGGGCAAGATACTATTTCACATTGTCATTGAACCAGACGGCAGCGTATCCGAGTGTACCGTCCTTGATTCTGAACTGGGTCATGCAAAGCTGGAACGCAAACTGGCTCTGCGTATCAAACGCATCAACTTTGGAGCTGAAGACGTGGAAACCACCACTATTGATTTTCCTATTGCCTTCCTGCCAGGCTAGAACATAACAACACAATAAAGTAAAAAAGCCGGAGGCATTACACCTCCGGCTTTTTTACTTTATGGCATTACAATTTTTGATCTACAGCAGCACCCGCTCAATCCCCCCCTCTTTGGCATGCTCGACAAAACGTTTTTGCCAGCCATCACCCAGCACCTTGTTAGCCAGTTCACTGACAATGTAGGTTGTCTCCAGGTTGGTGTCGTCGGCATAACGCGACAAGCCCTGTACGCAGGCCGGACATGAGGTCAACAATTTCACGTTATTATCCTTGGCCATCACTTCACCGGTCAGGGCTTCGATACCCTGCTGCAACTCTTGCTGCTTGCGGAAACGAATCTGGGTCGAAATATCAGGCCGCGATATCGCCAGCGTACCGGCTTCACCACAACAACGATCTGACAGTTTCACATCTGAGGCCATCAGGGTTGACGCTACCTTGATCGGATCATGGGTCTTCATCGGTGTATGGCAAGGGTCATGGTAAAGGTACTGTGTGCCGTCAATACCATCGAGGCTTACACCTTTTTCA
>JAJRUN010000105.1 GCA_024277755.1 Gammaproteobacteria bacterium
CGGCAAATTTGTTTTTAACATCCACTTCCATCATTTTGCGTTCTTTGTCATAGCTGGTGATTTCGCCAACAAACTGTTGTTTATCGCTCTTGGAATAACCGGTCAGATAATTTTGATGTTCGTGGGTGTGATGGCGTTGATAAAAACCATCGGTATAACCACGGTTGGCCAGGTTTTCCAACACCCCTAGCAGGTTTGGGTTGAACTTACGCCCGGCCACGGCATCGTCGATGGCCTGGCGATAGGTCTGCGAGGCACGGGTAACGTAGTAGTGTGATTTGGTGCGGCCTTCGATCTTGAGTGAGTCGATGCCTATTTTGGTCAGGCGTTCGACGTGCTCGACGGCGCGTAGATCTTTGGAGTTCATGATGTAGGTGCCATGCTCGTCTTCGAGAATGGGCATGTATTCGCCGGGGCGATTTTTCTCTTCGATCAGATAGGTGCGGTCGGCCAGCGGGTGGCGCGGGATGTCGCCGCAGCTGGATAGACCGCTGCTGTTCATGGCGGTCATGCCGTCGAATTCGATCTTTTGCACGTCACCGGCATCATCTTCGCTGGCATTGGCGATGCCGTATTCCCAGCGGCAGGAATTGGTGCAGGTGCCTTGGTTGGGGTCGCGGTGGTTGAAGTAGCCTGACAGCAGGCAGCGACCCGAGTAGGCGATGCATAAGGCACCGTGGACAAATACTTCAAGTTCCATATCGGGGCAGCGTTGGCGAATATCCTCGATTTCATCCAGCGACAGTTCACGGGAGAGAATAACGCGTTCCAGGCCCATGGATTTCCAGAACTTAACTGCCTGGAAATTCACGGTGTTGGCCTGTACTGACAGATGAATGGGCATCTCGGGCCACTTCTCGCGCACCAGCATAATCAGACCCGGGTCGGCCATGATCAGGGCATCGGGTTTCATCTCGATCACCGGAGCCATGTCTTTTATATAGGTGTCGACCTTAGCGTTGTGCGGCATCAGGTTTGAGGCGACAAATAATTTTTTGCCCAACGCGTGAGCTTCATCGATGCCTGTCTTGAGGTTTTCAAGGTTAAAGTCGTTGTTGCGCGCCCGCAGGCTGTAACGTGGTTGGCCAGCGTAGACGGCATCGGCACCGTAGGCAAAGGCGTAGCGCAGGTTTTTCAGTGTTCCCGCCGGGGCGAGCAGTTCGGGTGCTTTCATTTTTTAATCAACCTGTTTCACAACGAAGTGCACGAAGAATACGAAGGCGGAATGTTTTTCCTTTGTGTTCTTCGTGTGTTTCGTGGTTTAAATGATTTTCATTGTTGCAACTAATTTTTTCAATGCCTGGCCACGATGGCTGAGTTGGTTTTTTGTTTCGGGCATCAGCTCGGCTGAGGCACAGTCATGCGTCGGCACATAGAACACCGGGTCATAACCAAAACCGCCTTCGCCGCGCTGTTCATGCAGGATGCGACCTTCCCAGCTTCCCTGACAGATCAGTGGTGTTGGGTCTTCGTCGTGTTCCATGAACACCAATAGACATTGAAACCGTGCCGTGCGTTCCGTGTCGGGCACGTCTTTCATTTCAGTCAGCAGTTTTTTGACATTGTCCTGGCTGTTGCTGTTAACCCCGGCATAGCGCGCCGAGTAGATCCCCGGTGCGCCTTTGAGGCAATCCACTTCCAGGCCGGAGTCATCAGCGATGGCTGGCAGGCCGGTGTGAGCGGCAGCATTGCGGGCCTTGATGATGGCGTTTTCGACAAATGTCAGGCCGGTCTCGTCGGCCTCGGGGATATCGAATTCCGATTGCGGGATGATCTCGATATCGAGCTGGGCCAGTAGGGCACCCAGCTCGCGAACCTTGCCAGCGTTGCCGGTAGCAAGAACAATACGTCTGCTCATGGTTAGGCTTTTAGTGCTTCGGCTTGTTTGACGATTAGCTCGCCAATGCCTTTTTCGGCCAGCGCCAGCATGGCATCCAGTTCGTCGCGACGGAAGGCGTGGCCCTCGGCTGTCCCTTGGACTTCGATGAAGGCACCAGCGTCGTTCATGACCACGTTCATGTCGGTTTCGGCGTTGGAATCTTCGGCATAATCCAGGTCCAGTACCGGTGTGCCTTCGTAAATGCCGACGGAAACTGAGGCCAGTTGGCCAAACAGGGGGGCTTTTTTGATCAAACGCTTGTCCAACAAGTGTTGGCAGGCATCCGCCAGGGCGACATAGCCGCCAGTAATTGAGGCGGTACGGGTGCCGCCATCGGCCTGGATGACGTCGCAATCGATGGTAATAACGCGTTCGCCCAGGGCCTCAAGGTTGACCACGGCACGCAGAGAACGGCCGATCAGACGCTGGATTTCCATGGTTCGTCCTCCCTGGCCACCGCGGGCGGCTTCACGATTCATGCGCGAGCCGGTGGAGCGGGGCAACATGCCATATTCAGCGGTGACCCAGCCCTTGCCTTTGCCCTTGAGCCAGCGGGGCACACGTTCTTCGATTGAGGCGGTGCAGATCACCTGGGTGTCGCCAAATTCCACCAACACGGAACCTTCGGCGTGTTTGGTGAAATTGCGGGTCAGTTTGATTTCACGTAGTTGCTCGGGGGCTCGACCGCTTGGGCGCATGATATTTCCTTCAAAAGTTATTCTGGGATTGTAGAATGGGGCGGGATTATAGCGGATTTGGGCTACGTTGGTGGTGATTACTCTTGATCTAAAGGTTTGCCTGAAAGGCCCGCTTGGTTACACTGGCGGCTGAAATAATAGCTGAGTTGTGGCTGATATTGATGTATGAGGCGATAAGCTTGAAAAAAACCATCCTCCTCCGGAAAACGGTGTTTGCTGCGGCGCTATGTCTGGCGGCGAATTATGTGGCGGCAGCGGTTCTGGTGTCAGAAACCTTTTCCAGTCTGGCGCGGATGGATATGGCTCTGACGACTGTTCATTGGTCTGAGTCTGATGGCACAATTTCTCTGGTGCCTGGCAACCTGGCGCTGAACGATCTTCAGAGCCATGGTGAGATGTCGGTGGTTGGCGGCGGTCCTGATAACAGTGCAACGGCTGTTATGGGGGATGTGAATGGCGATGATGAGCTGGACTTGCTGGTGGGGAATCAGGGCGGTCTCAATAAAGTTTATCTGGGTGACGGGGCTGGAGGTTTTGCTCTGGGGCCGGGCAGCGGGGCTATTGGTGATGAGACGGATGTTACAACCGCTCTTGCGCTGGGGGATGTGGATGGTGATGGTGATCTGGACCTGTTTGTGGGGAATGCCGGTCTGGCTGAAACAGATGATTTGTCCAATAAGTTGTATCTGAATGACGGCCTGGGTAATTTCAGTCTTAAACAGCCAATGCCTGACTCGCCAGTTCCTGATCTTGATGAGACGCGCGCCCTGGTGTTGGGGGATGTGGATGACGATGGTGATCTGGATTTGCTGGTGGCCAATGCCGGTCAGATCAATAAGTTATATCTGAATGATGGTGATGCCAATTTCGCTGTTGTTGGTGTGGCGATTGGTGACGAGATGGATACTTCCACCAGTCTGATTTTGCTGGATGTGGATGGTGATGCTGACCTGGATTTGATTGTTGGAAATACAGATGAAAATACGGCTGCCGGCAAAGTAAACAGAGTTTATCTGAATAATGGCAAAGGTGAGTTTTCCCGTTCACTGGAGTCGCTGGGAAATGATGATGCTGATGCCACTTATGCCCTTGCCTTTGGTGATGTTGATAATGACGGTGATGTTGATCTGGTGGCGGTCAATAAAAACCAGGTCAACAAACTCTACTTAAATAAAGGCCAGGGAAAGTTTGATGCCAGTGGCACGCCAGTTGGTGAGGCGCTTGATGACAGCAGTAGCGCCATGTTGGTGGACATGGATAGTGATGGTGACCTGGATCTGGTGGTGGGGAATGAAAATCAAACCAATAAACTTTATCTGAATGAAGGTTCTGGTCTGTTTTCCAGTGTTGGAATTGTTTTAGATGACGAGGCGGATACCAGCAAGGCGGTCTGCCTTGGTGATGTTGATGGCGATGGCGATATGGATTTGCTGGTGGTCAATCAAGGCCAGGATCACAAGCTTTATCGTAACGGTCGTGGCGGTGGTTTTGTTGGTCTGGGAGCAGACTTTGCGGGAAATAGTGAAGGTGGCCCGGTGAACAGTATGGCTGTTGGTGATCTAAATAATGACGGTTTTGACGATGTTGTGACTGGCTTGTATGGCCAGCGCAACAGGGTTTATCTGAATGATGGAAACGGTGGGTTCTCAACGGCGTTTTATGTCGGGATTGATAATAATGCAAGACCTTTGCCGCTTGAGGATGTTGATGTCGATGCCACCTATAGTGTTGTTCTGGCTGACTTGAATGCGGATGGCTTTTTAGATCTGGTGGTGGGTAATTATGGTGAGGTCAACAAGGTCTATTTTAATGACGCGGACAATGCGGGCTATTTTTCCACTGCGGGTGTGGTGATTGGTGCTGATGATGAGGCGGCAATTTACAGCGCAAGTGTTCCGCCAGCCTATAGTGCTACCTACAGTATCGCTGTGGCAGATGTGGATGCTGATGGTGATTTGGATCTTGTGATGGGCAATAACTATCAGTTTAATAAACTCTATTTGAATGATGCCGGTGTCTTTCCCGACAGCGGGACGGATATTGGTGTCGATAAAGATGCCACTTTTGCCGTTGCCCTGGCGGATGCAGACGGCGATGGCTCTCCGGACCTGATCACGGCCAATTCAGGGCAGACCAACAAGCTTTATTTTAATGATGGCTCGGGTGTTTTTGCTGCGGCTGTCAATATTGGAGACCAACTCACTCCGGAAGCAGATGGCAGTGTCAGTTTGGTCGTGGCTGATGTCGATGGTGTCAATGGTGTCGACATCGTTTTTGGCAACGATACAAATCAAGCCAATAAACTGTACTTGAATGATGGTGGCGGTGCCTTTGTCAATGCAGGAACTGTGGTCGGTCGTGCCGCAGATTACAGTAATAGTCTTGATCTGTTTGATATCAATGGTGACGATAATGTTGATCTGTTGGTGGCAAATAAAAACGGTTTTAATAAACTTTATCTGAACGATGGTGCCGGTGGCTTTTTGGCGGCAATGACTGTTGGCCAGGAAGTCGCGGATAGTCGCTTTATCAAACGGGTGGATTTAGATAAAAACGGTTTGTCAGAGGTGCTGGTGGGCAATTATGGTCTGCCCAGCAAATACTATGATCAAGTGGTTTATCGCGGTCATGTTGGGCGTGTGGTTTCCAATAAAATTAACCAAACTGATTTGGTGGTGCGGACTGTTTCGATAACAGCAAACTTTGTTTCGCCGAATAATCGGGTCAATGATATTGGCAGCCGAAACACCGAGGTTGATTTCTATCTCAGTAATGACGGTGGTTTAAAGTGGCATCGGCTGAAATACGGTAAAGAGCTTTTTTTTCCTGCTATCGGTGATGACCTGCGTTGGAAGGCGGAGCTAAAAAGCTTGTCACCCGTGCGGTCGCCTGTTTTGACTGATGTTGTGCTGGAGCGCTTCAATACTTTGCCTGAGTTTACGGCAACGCCGAGCATTAAAGGGGTGTTTGCTGTTGGTAAAACGCTGACGTTGATTAACTATGGAGCCAGTGATCCGGAGGGAGGGGATGTGCTTGTCAGTTATCAGTGGCAGGCAAACGGTCAGGATATAGACGATGCTGTTGCGGATACATATGTGTTAACTGAAGATGATTTTGATGCGGACATAACGGTTAGGGTCAGCGCTAAAGACAGCGAAGATGGTGAGCGGACAATGGTAACCGCGCCGGTTAGTGAGTTTTTTTATGACGAATCCGGTTCTGGTGTGGGCACGGATGTCAGTGCAGATGTGGAGGAGGATGTAACTGATGAAGAGGTAGTCAGTTCCATTGTTAAACGTAACGGTGGCGGTGGTTTGAATTTATTATCTTTGCTTGGTTTGATGCTGTTGTGCGCATGGCGGTTATGGCCTGGAAAACGGTCAAGGCGTGTTGTCGCGCCAGTGGTTTTGGAATATCTTTGAACCTGATCTTGTCTTGGCTTTGTAAGCTGATCTCAAACGGTTACTATGGCGTCCCCTGATTACTCTGGAGACTCGCATGATTTTAAGTATGACCTCATTTGCCCGTCGCGAGCGGGATACTGTCTTCGGCAGTCTGCGCTGGGAGTTGCGTTCGGTTAATCATCGTTATCTTGATGTCAGTCTGCGTATGCCTGATGAACTGCGTGGCCTGGAATTGAAGGTGCGTGAAAAGGTGGCTGAAAAACTCAAACGTGGCAAGGTTGAGTGTGGTCTGCGTTTTCAGGCGGCAGATCAGGAACGCGAGTTCTGCATTGATCATGCGCTGGTCAAGCGGTTGTCCAAGGGCTTGTCTGATGTCTCTCATCTGCTGAATAATCCGGCGGCAATCAATCCACTTGAGGTGTTACGCTGGCCTGGAATCATGCAGGTGGAGGTGCAGGATCTGACACCTTTATATCAGGCTGCGCTGGTGTTGCTGGATGAAGCACTGGATGACATGATTGACAGCCGAGCTCGCGAAGGTGAAAAGCTGAAGGCGATGATTGTGCAGCGTTGTGATGCCATTGATGAGCTGGTTGTGAGGGTGAATTCACGTTTGCCAGAGCTGCGTCTGGCGTTGCGGAAAAAGCTGGAAGACCGCTTGGCAGAGTTGAAGGAGCAGCTTGACCCGGGTCGGTTGGAGCAGGAATTGGCGCTGTTGGCGCAGAAGATGGATGTGGATGAAGAGGTGGATCGTCTCAGCGCTCATGTCCAGGAGGTGCGCCACATTCTTGAACGTGAAGAGCCGGTGGGGCGTCGACTGGATTTTTTGATGCAGGAGCTGAACCGCGAGGCCAATACTTTGGCATCGAAATCGATTGATGCTGAAGTTACCCGGGTGTCGGTCGATCTAAAGGTCTTGATCGAACAGGTTCGCGAGCAAGTGCAGAACATCGAATAACTAAAGAAGGCTGCAAATGAGTTCTAGTGATGGTCAGGCGCCCTACTCGGGCACCCTCTATATAATATCGGCCCCTTCGGGGGCGGGCAAAACCAGTCTGCTCAAGGCGCTGGTGGAGTCTGTGGATGATATTCGTGTCTCGGTTTCTCACACTACGCGGCCGATGCGTCCTGGTGAGGTAGACGGGGTGAATTATAATTTTGTTGAGCCAGTCGCTTTTGAGCAGATGGTGGCGGAGGATGTCTTTCTCGAGCACGCCCAAGTGTTTGATAATTACTATGGCACCTCGCGTGTTTGGGTTGAGCAGCAGTTACGTGAAGGTATTGATGTGATTCTGGAAATCGATTGGCAGGGGGCGGAGCAGGTGCGGCCGCGGATGCCGGGTTGTGTGCCGGTCTTTATATTGCCGCCTTCCCGTGACGAATTGATTCGCCGCCTGCGTGATCGTGGTCAGGACAGTGATGAAGTCATCCAGCGTCGTTTTAGTGATGCGGTGACCGATATGTCGCACTACACCGAATACGACTACGTGGTGATTAATGATGATTTTGATGAGGCTTTGACCGATCTGGCGGCTATCATGCGTGCCCGGCGTCAGCGTCGAGAGGTACAAAAGGCACGCCAGGGTGAGTTGATCCGCTCGCTTTTGAGTGAATAGGTTAGCAAATGGTGTATAATTGCCCGTTAGCAAATAATATCGAATCTTGGAGTTAAATCAGCATGGCACGAGTAACCGTTGAAGATTGTCTGGACAATGTAGATAACCGCTTTGAGCTGGTATTGGTGGCCACCAAGCGCGCCCGTCAGATCGCTAACGGCAAGGAAGCGCTGGTGCCGCTGGAAAATGATAAGCCCACCGTTGTGGCCTTACGTGAAATTGCTAAAAACCTGATTACCCCTGAAATATTGGAAGAGTCGGTTGAGCCGGAGATTGATGAAGAAGCTGTTATTGCGGATGCTGAAAATCTGGCAGAAACGACCCAGGCAGTTAAAGAAGGTGGTGACGCCACCTGATTGCAGGAGTTCTTCGTTTGAATACCAGTGATTCTGCGGAGAGCCCCGCTTCCACACAACAACGCTACGAACCCTTGTTTGATGAGGTTCGCGCGGAAATAGAGAAGTATTTTGAGCCCGAGAGGATTGACCTGATCCATCGGGCTTTTCTGTTTGGTGCTGAGGCGCACAAGGAGCAGAAACGAAAATCGGGTGAGCCTTATATCACCCATCCCCTTGCTGTTGCTGCCATCATGGCCGAGATGCGTTTCGATATGGAGACGGTCATCGCTGCGATTCTCCACGACGTTATCGAAGATACGTCGGTCAGCAAACAGGAGATCACCGAGTTGTTTGGCGAAGAGGTGGCTGAGCTGGTGGATGGGGTTACCAAGCTGACCCAGATTAGCTTTGAGACCAAGGCTGAAGCTGAAGCCGAAAACATGCGCAAGATGCTAATGGCCATGGTGCGCGATATCCGCGTCATGATGATTAAGCTTGCTGATCGTCTGCACAATATGCGCACGCTTGGTTTTATGCGAGCGGACAAACGTCGTCGCATTGCCAGGGAAACCCTGGATATTTATGTGCCTATTGCCAATCGCCTAGGGATTAATGCGGTGCGGCTGGAGCTGGAAGACCTGGGTTTTGCCGCTCTCTACCCTGAGCGCCATCGCGTCTTGGTTGAGGCTATCAAGAAGGCGCGCGGTAATCGCCGTGAAATTGTCGACAAGATTGAGTCGAGCATTGGTGAGCGGTTAGTGCAGGAAGGCCTGAGTGGCCTGGTCAGTGGTCGCGAAAAACATATCTACAGTATTTATCAAAAGATGCGCCGTAAAGGGTTGCCCTTTGCCGAGGTGTTTGATGTCTACGCTTTTCGCATCAGTGTTGATTCGGTGGATATGTGTTATCGGGTGCTTGGTTCTATGCATAATCTTTACAAGCCAGTGCCGGGTAAATTCAAAGATTATATTGCCATTCCCAAGGCCAATGGCTACCAGTCACTGCATACGGTGTTGTTTGGGCCCTTCGGGGTGCCGGTAGAGGTGCAGATTCGCACTGAGCAAATGGATAAGGTCGCCGAGGCTGGGGTTGCAGCCCACTGGCTTTACAAAACTGGCGAAGAGTCCAGTTTTGGCACGCACGCCCGGGTGCGGGAGTGGATGCGTAATGTTCTGGAGATGCAGCAGAACGCCGGCGACTCAATGGAGTTTCTCGAGAACGTTAAGATCGATCTGTTTCCGCGCGAGGTTTATGTGTTTACACCCAAGGGTGAAATCATGGTGCTCAAGCGTGGTTCGACACCGGTGGACTTTGCCTATGCAGTGCATACTGATGTTGGTAATCGATGTGTGGCTGCTAAGATTGATCGCAAGCTTGCGCCGCTGCGAACGCCGTTGATGAACGGTCAGACGGTTGAAGTGGTCACGGCGGGGAATGCCAGCCCCAATCCGGCCTGGTTAAATTTTGCCGTCACAGGTAAGGCGCGGTCCAATATTCGAAATTACCTCAAAAACCTCAAGACAGATGAGGCTGTGCAACTGGGTCGACGTCTGTTGGAGAATGAGCTGGCAATCCATTCCCGTTCAATCAGCCAGTTATCGACCGGGGTAGTTGATGTATTGTTGCGGGATTTTAAGATGGAATCCATGGATGCCCTGCTGGAAGATATTGGCTTAGGCAACCGTATGGCGATGCTGGTGGCAAGGCGCTTGGTGCCAAAGGGTGTGGCCACTTCAAAACCGGCCAGGAAGGGACTGAAGCGGGCCTTGAGTCGTTATGTGCCATCCTGGTTGTGGGGTGAAAAGGTTGATACCTCTCAGCCGTTGATGATCAAGGGCACTGAGGGTATGGTGGTTAGCTTTGCCAAGTGTTGTCGACCTATTCCTGGTGATCCGATTGTTGGCTTTGTCACCTCCGGTCGGGGCATCGTTATTCATACTGAGAACTGTAAAAACCTGGCTGAGTATCGAAAGCTTCCTGAGAAATGGATTGAGTCCCAGTGGGAGGACGATGTTAAGGGCGACTTTACTGTAGAGGTTCGTGTCGATGTTCTGAATCAGCGCGGTGTGCTGGCCACTGTGGCGGCGGCCATTGCTGAAATGGGGGCTAATATCGATAACGTCAACATGGATGACAGAGACGGGCGTTATAGCACCATGAGCATGGTGATTGATGTTCATAGTCGGCATCACCTGGCCAGCTTGATGCGTAAACTGCGTAGCATCGAGCCGGTTATCAAGATTGTCCGTTCGCGCGGTTAAGCGGTCCTTTATTCTGTTTCACTTCTCGGCTTCTGGCCTGATAAACTTGGCCACACTCCAAACGATGATTGATTAAGAGGCAGGTTCATGGCACGTGAAATTATTCAAACAGATAAGGCCCCTAAGGCAATTGGCACCTACTCACAGGCGGTCAAGATAGGCACAACGGTGTACATGTCGGGGCAGATTCCATTGGTGCCTGAGACCATGGAAATGGTCGAGGGTGATATGGAGGTTCAGATCCGCAGGGTCTTTGATAACCTGCAAGCAGTCGCCGAGGCGGCGGGGGGCTCGTTGCAGGATGTGGCTAAGCTCAATATTTTTCTGACCGACCTAAGTCACTTTATGTTGGTGAATCTGGTGATGGCTGATTATTTTCAAAAGCCCTATCCAGCCCGTGCGGCCATTGGCGTTGCCTCATTGCCAAAAGATTCCGCGGTGGAAATGGATGCTGTACTGGAACTAGGTTGATTTGCCTGGTCGCGTTAACTGACTCGCAGCGCTAACTGGTTTTATGGCATTTGATGTATCGCTGACGGCGCTTAAAGGCGTTGGCCCGCGCATGGCTGAACGGCTTGAGCGCCTTGGTCTGCGCAGTGTTGAAGATCTGTTGTTTCATCTGCCCTATAAATATCAGGATCGTACCCGGGTGGTGGCGATTGGTTCGCTGCAGCCGGGCGTCGAGGCGGTGATTGAAGGTGAGATTGAGGTCTGTGATATCAAGTTTGGCAAGCGCCGTTCTTTGTTGTGTCGCATGGGTGATGGCAGTGGCAGTATTATGCTGCGTTTCTTTCACTTTTCGGCGAAACAGAAGCAGGCCTTGGAGCGAGGTGTGCGACTGCGTTGTTATGGTGAGGTGCGGCGTGGCCCGGTGATGCTGGAAATGGTGCATCCAGAGTATCGTCAGGTGGGTGATGAAATGGTCACGCCGCAGGAAGAGTATTTAACTCCGGTCTATCCGGCCACCGATGGCGTGGCGCAAAAAACACTGCGTCAGTTGGCTGTCCAGGCTCTGAACCTGCTACGCCAGGGCGAGGTAAAAGATTATCTGCCGCCCGAATTGCTCGCCAGCTCAGGTCTGCCATCGCTACAACAGGCCCTGCTGGAGGTGCATCAGCCACTGCCCGATACCCCAGTGTTTGAATTGATTGAAGGTGACACCCCGGCTCGGCAACGATTGGTGCTGGAGGAGTTGTTGGCTCACCATCTCAGTCTGCGGCAGTTGCGCCACAAGGCCCAGCAGGATGCCGCGCCGCTATTAAAGCCCACGGGGCTGTTACGCAAAAAAATATTAGCGGCCCTGCCGTTTGCGCTAACAGCTGCCCAGCAGCGTGTGATTGCCGAAATTGATGCCGATCTGGCCCAGCCTTTTCCCATGCAGCGTTTGGTGCAGGGGGATGTGGGGTCGGGCAAGACGGTGGTGGCTGCCGCCGCCGCGGTGCATGCCATTGAGGCGGGTTATCAGGTGGCGGTGATGGCACCGACAGAATTGCTGGCCGAGCAGCATCGTTATAATTTTTCTGCCTGGTTGCAGCCCCTGGGTTTAAAGATTGCCTGGCTGAGTGGTAAGCAAGGGATTAAGCAGCGGCGTGAAAATCTGGCCTTGCTGGCCAGTGGCGAGGCGGCACTGGCGGTGGGCACCCATGCCCTGTTTCAGGATGAGGTGGTGTTTGACCAGCTTGGTCTGGTGGTCGTCGATGAACAACATAAATTCGGTGTGCATCAACGCTTGGCGCTACGGGAAAAGGGCAGTCGTGATGGTCAGGTGCCGCACCAGCTGATTATGACGGCAACCCCCATTCCACGCACTCTGGCCATGACGGCTTATGCGGATCTGGATAACTCCATTATTGATGAATTGCCGCCGGGAAGAACGCCAGTAGAAACGGTGGTGATCTCCGGCGAACGTCGTGCCGAGGTGGTGGCTAGGGTGCACAAGGCCTGTGGCGAAGAAGGGCGGCAGGCCTATTGGGTCTGCACCCTGATCGAAGAATCAGAGGTGTTGCAGTGTCAGGCGGCGGAAGAGGCGGCGACCATGCTGGTTGAGGCGCTGCCCGATCTGAAGATTGGCCTGGTGCATGGTCGTCTCAAGCCGGCTGAGAAAGAGCAGTTGATGGCGCGTTTCAAGGCCAATGAACTTGACTTGCTGGTGGCTACCACGGTGATCGAGGTGGGTGTCGATGTGCCCAATGCCAGTTTGATGATTATTGAAAATGCTGAGCGCCTGGGGCTGGCGCAATTGCACCAGCTGCGTGGCCGGGTGGGGCGTGGCAGTGTCAGTAGCAGTTGCGTTTTGATGTATCATAAGCCTCTTTCGCGACAGGGCAAGGCGCGTCTGGCGGCATTGCGCGAAACCAATGATGGTTTTGAGATTGCCCGTCGTGACCTTGAACTGCGTGGCCCGGGCGAAGTGCTGGGTACGCGCCAGAGTGGTGTGCTGCGTTTGCGTATTGCCGACCTGGAACGCGACCAGGGTTTATTGCCCGAGGTGGGGCGATTGGCCAATGAATTATTGCAGCGCTGGCCGGGTCAGGTGGCGCCATTAATCGACCGCTGGCTGGGTGATGGGCAACGTTACGGTGATGTGTGAAGGTAAGGCTTTGAAACGGTTTTCGGTGGGGCAGTCTGGTGGTGAACCGCATTGGCGGATTGGCCACGGCCCGCGTCTGGCCGACTTGCCTGATGAGATGGCCGAGTGGCTGTTTGATGCCGGTTCGCTGACCAAGCGTTTGCGTCAGGCCGGTGACTTCAGGGTTGAGCTGTTAAAACAGCAGTTCGAGCGGCCGCTGTTGTGTGAGCGGCAAGCCCTGGGGTTGGATGGCCGGGCCATTGCCCTGGTGCGGCAGGTACATTTGTATTGTGCCGGTGAGATCAAGGTGTATGCCCGTACCGTGATGCCGTTGTCCATGTTGCACGGCAGTTCGCGGGGGCTGGCCAGATTAGGTGGTCGGCCGCTGGGTGAAATGCTGTTTCGTGATAAATCCATGCGTCGCAGTCCAATGCAGATTGCCCGGGTTGATGAGGGGGATCTGTTTTATCGCTGGGGCATTGCCGGAATCCGAGGTGCAAATGTGGTGGGGCAGATTTGGGGGCGGCGTTCGGTGTTTCGTCTGTCGGGGCGGGCATTATTGGTGAATGAAATATTTTTGCCGCCACTGCCAAAGAGCCCTGGTTTTAGCATTAAACATAAGGTGCAGGTGTGAAAAAGGTTAAACGACAACGCCTGCGTGGCTACATGTTGCTGATGCGGCTGGATAAGCCGATTGGCATAATGCTGTTGTTGTGGCCAACTCTGTGGGCCTTGTGGATTGCCAGTGAAGGAACCCCGGATGCGTGGGTGACCACCGTATTTGTTGCCGGGGTGTTCCTGATGCGTTCGGCCGGTTGTGTCATTAATGACTATGCCGATCGCGAGTTTGACCCTTTTGTTGAGCGAACCCGTAATCGGCCGCTGGCAGTGGGGATGGTGTCGCCGAAAGAGGCTCTGGTATTGTTTGTGGCGTTGTCGGTTACCGCCTTTGCCCTGGTGCTGACACTGAACACCTTGACCATCATGATGTCGTTTGTGGGGGCGGCGCTGGCGGCCAGTTATCCATTCATGAAACGACTCACCTATCTGCCCCAGGTCTATCTCGGGTTGGCATTTGGCTGGTCGGTGCCCATGGCCTTTGCCGCACAAACCGGAACTGTGCCGATTGTGGCCTGGCTATTGTTGATTGTGACCGTGCTCTGGGCTACTGCCTACGATACAATCTACGCCATGGTTGATCGGGCTGATGACCTTAAAATCGGGGTTAAGTCGACAGCCATTCTGTTTGGCGAATCTGATCGCATTATCATTGGCATCATTCAGGTGGTGATGTTGGTGGTGTTGCTGATGATTGGTCAGCGGCTGGAATTGAGTTTGGTCTATTTTTTCAGCGTGCTGATTGCCGCGTTGTTTATGCTGTATCAGCAGCGCCTGATCAGAAATCGTGACGGCATGCAGTGTATGCGTGCGTTCAGAAACAATAACTGGATTGGTGTTGTTGTTTTTGCCGGCCTGTATGGCCATTATTTTTTGTCATAGAAGTTCTTTTCATCCGTTTTATTAATTTGAGTTATTTGTCATGTTGGAATCCATAGTTGCTGTTATCGCCGGTTTTGTATTGCTTGCCTGGGGGGCGGACAAACTGGTTCTGGGGGCATCTGCGACGGCGCGTAATTTTGGTGTTTCACCCTTGATCATCGGATTGACTATTGTTGGTTTTGGCACCTCAGCGCCTGAGATGCTGGTCTCTGGTGTGGCGGCATGGGAGGGTAATACTGGGCTTTCCATCGGTAACGCGCTGGGATCGAATATCACCAATATCGCCCTGGTATTGGGAATAACGGCGCTGGTGGTGCCGTTGACGGTGCATTCCGATACGGTGCGGCGCGAGATCCCTATCCTGTTGGCGGTTTCTCTGCTGGCCTTCGTGCTGGTTTCAGATGGTGAACTGGGTTTTCTGGACGGGGTGTTGCTGCTGGGGGGGATGGTGTTGATGATTGCCATGGTGGTGAATCTGGGGTTGAAATCAAAGACAGATGATCCGCTGGAGGGTGAGTTTAACGAGGAGATGCCTGATGAGATGTCCACCGGCAAGGCGATGTTCTGGTTGTTACTGGGGATGGTGATATTGCTGGCCTCATCGCGCCTGCTGGTGTGGGGGGCGGTGAATATTGCTCATTCATTTGGTGTCAGTGACTTGGTGATTGGTTTGACCATTGTTGCCATCGGCACCAGCATGCCGGAGTTGATGGCCACGCTGGTTAGCGCGATGAAGAAAGAGCACGATATCGCCATTGGCAATATCATCGGTTCAAACATGTTTAACCTGCTGGGCGTGCTGGCCCTGCCTGGACTGATTAGCCCGGGTGGCTTTTTGCCCGAGGTGCTGGCGCGTGACTTCCCGTGGATGATTGGCTTGACGTTAGCATTCTTTGTGATGGCCTACGGTTTTCGCGGCCACGGTAAGATCAATCGCATTGAGGGCGGAATTTTGCTCAGTGCCTACTGTGGGTATATGGTAATGCTGTATCTTTCTGCGACGGCAGCCTAATCAAAAAGAGGATGAAACACGTGTTGGAAATCAAAGTCGCCAAGGTTAAATGCAATGGTTGTGTGGCCAACATAAAAACGGGCCTGGCTGATATGGGCGGGCTTGAGTCGGTTGAGGTGGATCTGGCCAGCGGTGTGGTTAGCATCAATGGTGAGTCGCTGGATCGGCAGCTCATTGTGAACAAACTGGCTGAGCTCGGCTACCCCGAAACAGTATAAGGAATGATGCGTGAAGGCTGAACAGCAAACCCCGATGCTTGATCAGGGCGAACGTGACAAACTCAAGCAGCTGGGTCGGGCGGTGGTGGATACCGAAGCGGCCGCGGTGGCCGCGCTGGCGGCGCGCATGGATGACAGTTTTGTCCGTGCCTGCGAGCTGATGCTGGCCTGCGAAGGGCGCATCGTTGTAATTGGCATGGGCAAGTCAGGCCATATTGGCAGCAAGATTGCTGCGACCCTGGCCAGTACCGGCAGCCCGGCCTTCTTTGTTCATCCCGGTGAGGCCAGTCATGGCGACCTGGGGATGATAACCACCAGGGATGTGGTGATTGCATTTTCCAATTCCGGCGAGACGGAAGAAATTTTGACCATCCTGCCGCTGATCAAACGGCTTGGGGTGCCCTTGATTGCCCTGACTGGCAGTGAAACCTCCAGCCTGGGCAAGGGGGCAGATGTGCATCTTGATATCAGTGTCGAGCAAGAGGCTTGTCCGCTGGGGCTTGCACCCACATCAAGTACTACCGTGTCGCTGGTGATGGGCGATGCCCTGGCGGTGGCGATGCTTGAACAGCGTGGTTTTACCGCTGAAGATTTTGCCCGCTCTCATCCCGGCGGTCGCCTTGGTCGGCGTCTGTTGTTATTGATCCGCGATATTATGCACAGCGGCGACACACTGCCCCGTGTCAGCGATGGTGTGCAGTTGGTGGATGCACTGATGGAAATGAGCCGCAAGGGTCTGGGCATGACCGCAGTGGTGGATCAGCAGGACAGACTGGTGGGTGTCTTCACCGATGGCGATTTGCGTCGTGCTGTTGATCAGGGGGTGGATATTTATCACTCCAGGGTGGGTGATTTGATGACCCGCAACAGCCATACCGTAGCACCGGGTGATTTGGCGGTTGAGGCTCTGTTGTTAATGGAAACCCATAAGATCAACGCCTTGTTGGTGGTGGACCAGGATAATGTTTTGGTTGGCGCGTTGAATATGCACGATCTGCTGCGTGCTGGCGTAGTTTAAAGGTAAATACGATGAAAGGTATTTTGGCACGTGCGGCACAAATCAAATTGCTGATCTTTGATGTCGATGGGGTATTGACCGATGGCAGCTTGTTTATGGATAAGGATGGGCATGAGTACAAGGCCTTTCACTCCCGTGATGGCCACGGCATGAAGATGTTGCAAAAAAGCGGCGTCGATGTAGCTATTATCACCGGCCGCAGCTCACCGGTGGTTAAGCACCGTATGAATGGGCTGGGCATTAAGCACCTTTACCAGGGGCAGGACGATAAACGTGTCGCCTTTGTTGAGCTTATGAAGCAACTTAACCTGCAGCCCGATGAGGTCGGTTATGTGGGTGATGATGTGATCGACTTGCCGGTGATGCGTCAGGTGGGGCTGGCGGTAGCAGTGCAGGATGCTCATGACCTGGTGAAGAAACATGCTCACTGGCAAACGCCCAGCTGTGGTGGTCGCGGCGCGGCACGTGATATCTGTGAACTGATTATGGAGGCTCAGGGTACTCTGGTGGCGCAACTGTCGGTCTATCTGGAGGATTAAGCAAGCTTGGCTGCCGCAATCAAAAAGCGCACCGTCACCCTGTGGGTGGTGTTGTTGCTGGCCGCATTGGGCTTGTGGCTGCAGCAACAGGAAGACAAGGGTGAGCGACAGATAACAGATGATGCGGAACCGGTGATGGATTATTCCCTGTCTGATTTTGAGATCACGACGATGGATGAAAACGGTCGCCCCAAGCATCGCTTGCAGGGGGCTTCGTTGTCGCACTATGCTGAAACCGATTATGCTGAGCTGGTTAAGCCTCACCTGGAGATTTATCAGGATGAAGGCGGGGCGATGTTGCTGGATTCAGAGCGGGCCAAGGTTTATCAAGGTGGTGAGTCAGTGTTATTGCAGGGTGAGGTCAGGATTCTGCGGCAAAATCAGGACAAACAAAGTGATATGGACGTGCATACCCGTGATGTCTGGTTTTACGCCGATAAGGAAGTCGCCGAAACCAGTGAACGGGTGACTATTCAAGATGCTATTGGCACGACTACGGCAAAGGGAATGAGGATAGATACCCGAGCCGGAACGGTGCATCTGTTGGCTGCTGTGCGAGGTGAATATGTGCTGGAGTAGGGTGGGGCTGGCCATGGGGCTGGTATTGTTTTTGACGGCGGCATCGGCAGCTGAGCTTGAGCCACAGCCAATCTATATCGAATCAGATAGCCTCAAAATTGACGAGATCAAGGGGGTTAGTGTTTATAAAGGCCGTGTTGTTTTTCGCCAAGGCCCGGATAGTCTCAAGGCTGATGAGCTGGTGATTTATGCAGAGCGACGACAGCAAATAAAGAAAATTATCGCCACAGGCAAGCCTGCCCGTTTTGAACATCAGGCTGAACTGGCCGAAGAGCGGTCCTGGGGTGAGGCGGAAAAGATTGTCTATGAAGCGCAGGCATCGCGGATTGTCCTAAAGGGGGGGGCGCATTTTCAACAGGGTGAAAATCAGTTCACCGGCAACCTGATTGAATATGATGCGGAGAAAAAACTGGTTAAAGCCGGTAAAAGTGGCGGCGGTGAAGGGCGGGTGCAGATTGTTATTCATCCGCGTAAAAATATTGACCGGGTCGCTGCGCCAAAATGAGCGTGTTAGGGGCTGAGGCTATTTTCAAAAGCTACCGTTCACGCTCAGTGGTGAATGGGGTGACGCTGGAAGTCAACAGCGGTGAAGTGGTAGGCCTGCTAGGGCCGAATGGTGCTGGCAAGACCACCAGCTTTTACATGATTGTAGGGCTAGTGCCTTGTGACAAGGGGCGGCTTTATATCGATGACCATGATATTACCGCCTTGCCCATGCATGCCAGGGCCCGCCTGGGGGTGGGATATCTGCCGCAAGAGGCCTCGGTGTTTCGCAAACTTAGCGTCGAAGATAATATCAAAGCGATATTGCAGGTTCAGCCGGGGATGTCCAAACAGGATCAGGAAGAGCTGCTCGAAAACCTGTTGCAGGAGCTGCACATCGGCCACATTCGGGAGAGTATGGGGATGAGCCTGTCCGGCGGTGAGCGGCGCCGGGTTGAGATTGCGCGTACTCTGGCGATGCGGCCTGAGTTTATCCTTTTGGACGAGCCGTTTGCCGGTGTTGATCCCATTTCTGTGATTGATATCCAGAGGATTATCAGTCACTTGAAGGAAAGAAACATCGGTGTGCTGATTACTGATCACAATGTTCGCGAGACCCTGGGGATTTGTGAGCGGGCCTACATCATGAGTGAAGGACAGGTGATTGCCCAGGGTAAGCCGGACGAGGTGCTAGCCAATGAACAGGTTCGTAAGGTCTATCTGGGCGAGAACTTTAAGCTCTAGCAGCCTGTCGGGCGGCATTGATGCATCTATTTCAATATTTCCTAAAATTCAATGCTGCTATGTGGGGGCTTTCTGCGCTAAAATTCAGCTCAATGGCATCAGCCTAATGAATAACACTGATTATTGATTTGGGAATAATGACAATCGCATGAAACAATCGCTTCAGCTTCGTTTAGGTCAACACCTGACGATGACGCCACAATTGCAACAGGCCATACGTCTGTTGCAGCTTTCTACGCTTGACCTGCAGGCCGAGATTCAGGAAGCGCTGGAAAGCAATCCTTTGCTCGAAGTGAATGAGGATGCCGGGGCGGCGCCTGAGAGCGAACCGGGCAACGCCACAGAAACTGAGTTTGACGCTACTGCTCAGAGCACTGAAACAGCTAGCAAGGAAACGGCGGATACCTCGGTTGATTTGCAGGGCAGTGACATGCCTGATGAGTTACCGGTTGATAGCAACTGGGATGATGTTTACGAAAGTGTCTTGCCAGCCACAACGTCGGCAAGTGCCCCCGCCGATGATGACCGTGGTTTTGAAAACCAGTCCGGGGGTGAAGAGAGTCTGCAAGAACACCTGACCTGGCAGATGTGCATGACCCCCTTTAGCGATATTGACATGATGATCGCTGAATCCATTATCGACTCGATCAATAACGATGGCTATCTCACCGCCAGCCTGGAAGATATTCTCTCCGGCCTTGAATTTCCTGAGGAGGAAGAAGTCGGCTTAGAAGAGATGGCAGCGGTACTGCATCAGGTGCAGAATTTTGACCCCATTGGCGTGGCCGCACGCGACCTGCGTGAATGCCTGTTACTGCAATTGAAAAAATATGACGCCTCAGAGCCAGAAGTGGTGAATGCAATTGCCCTGGTGAGTGATTATCTTGAACTGCTGGGGGGGCGTGATTACAACCAGCTCATGCGCAAGATGAAACTGCCCCGTGAGGCTTTGCAGGCGGCAATTGAGGTGGTGCAGTCGGTTAATCCTCGCCCGGGTGAGTTGATTGCCTCGGCACCAGCCGAATATATTGCCCCTGATGTGACGGTTAAAAAAGATAAAGCCAAATGGCGGGTAGAGCTCAATGTTGAATCGATGCCTCGATTAAAAGTCAATGCTCATTATGCTGGCATGATTCGTCGTGCTGACAACAGCGCTGATAATACTTATATGCGTAATCAGTTGCAGGAGGCGCGCTGGTTTATCAAGAGTCTGGCCAGCCGTAACGAGACCCTGCTTAAGGTTGCCACCGCCATTGTCGAACGTCAGCGTGGTTTTCTTGAGCATGGCGAAGAGGCGATGAAGGCACTGGTGCTAAATGATATCGCCGAAGAGCTGGAGATGCATGAATCGACCATCTCTCGTGTGACCACACGTAAATACATGCATACTCCGCGTGGAATTTTTGAACTAAAATATTTTTTTTCCAGCCATGTTTCAACGGCAGCGGGTGGCTCGTGCTCTTCCACGGCTATTCGGGCGCTGATTAAAAAGCTGATTGCTGCCGAGAATCAGGTCAAACCTTTGAGTGACAGCAAGATCGCTAAGATATTGGAGAGTGAAGGGATTAATGTGGCGCGACGAACGGTGGCTAAATATCGCGAGTCTATGTCCATACCCCCTTCAAATGAGCGCAAACGATTGGTATAGGTTTTTTTATGAGGGGTCATAAAAACTTACCGGAAAGAACACAAGAAGAATAAGCGATGGAAATTTCACAATTATTATCAGCCGAACGGGTTGTTTGCAATGTGGCTGTCAGCAGTAAAAAGCGTGCTTTGGAGGCGGCCAGTAATTTGCTGGCTGAGGTATGCGGGGCCAGCATGTCAGACATTGAAATTTTTGATGGGCTGATTGCACGCGAAAAACTGGGCAGCACAGGTCTTGGGCATGGTGTGGCCATTCCTCATGGTCGTTTTAACGATGTGACGGAAGCAGTGGCTGTGTTTATCAAGTTTGAGCAGGGTATCGACTTTGATGCCATTGATGGCGCGCCGGTTGATCTGGTGTTCGCCTTGATGGTGCCGCAGGAATCTACCGAAGAACATTTGCAGTTGCTGGCCTCGTTGGCGGAAATGTTTAGTGACGCAACTGTGCGTGAGCGTTTGCGGTAAAGTAATTCTTCAGTTGAAATTTTAGATGTTTTCAAAGATAGAACTTCAGCAGCCAGTTAGTCGCTTGCTTCTTCTATCGAATATGGTTTCGCTATGAACCAGCAAGTGCAATCACGGCCCGGCGTTATGTTGCAGGTGTTTGATCAGGGGCTGTTGTTGCAAGGAGATAGCGGTGTTGGTAAAACTGACCTTGCCCTTGAGCTGGTGGATAGAGGCCATAGCCTGATTGTTGATGATGCGGTTGAATTTATTGCTGAGAATGGCCGCTTGTTTGGCCGGGGCTGTGCCGGCTTCGAAGGCCTATTGGAGGTGCATGGCCTGGGCGTGGTGAACCTGTCGCGCCTTTATGGTGAGCAGGCGGTTCTTCAGCAGTCGCCTCTCGATCTGGTTTTGCAGCTCGAAAACACTTCTGGCGATTGCTATGATCGGCTCCAGCCCGTGCGGCGGCCATGGCAGATGCTGAATGTGGTTGTGCCAGCCTGGGCTATCCCATGTGCTGGCAGGCGTAATCTGGCCTTGATTGTTGAGACGGCGGTGCGCTTGAATCTGTGTCGGCAGCAGGGCTATGATGCCAGTATCGATCTACAGGCCAGATTGTCCTGCCTATTGAAAGAGGATGCAGCATGAAGTTGGTGATTGTCAGTGGCTTATCGGGTTCTGGCAAAAGTATTGTCTTACATTCGCTGGAAGACCTGGGTTTCTACTGTATTGATAACCTGCCTTTGAGTCTGTTGCCATCGTTTGCTAAACAGATGGCTAGTTCCCCTCGCAGCGATTATGAACACGCCGCCGTGGGCATTGATGCGCGAAACCTAAGTGATGATTTTGCCAGCTTTCCCGATGTGCTGGCTGAGATTCGTGCCTGTGGTCTGGATTGTGAAATTCTGTTTTTACAGGCTGAAGACAATACCCTGATAAAACGCTTTAGCGAGACGCGCCGCAAACACCCACTGGCCCGTTCTGGCATTTCCCTGGCCGAGGCCATTGGCCGTGAGCGCAAATTGCTGGCTGAGCTGGCGGTGAATGCGGATTGGTGTATCGATAGCAGTCATACCAATGTGCATCAATTACGTGACCTGGTGCGAGGGCGGATGCTGAAAGAGGCGCGTTCACTCACGCTGACCTTTATGTCGTTTGGCTTCAAACATGGCATACCTGTTGACGCCGATTTTGTCTTTGATGTGCGCTGTTTGCCAAACCCGCATTGGGTACCTCAGCTGCGGGCACTGACGGGAATGGATCAGGCAGTTGAGGCGTTCCTTGAGCAACAGCCGCTGGTAAATGAAATGTTTGAGGATTTAAGCACCTTTATCGAACGCTGGGTGCCGCGATTTCAGGCCGATAGCCGCGCTTATATGACCGTGGCGATTGGTTGCACTGGCGGTCAGCATCGTTCGGTATATTTGTCGCGGCGCATGGCGAGTCATTTTCACAAGACTGATATTGACGTGTTGTTGCGACATCGGGAGCTGACATGACCACCGGGCTGTTGCTGATTACTCACGATAATGTCGGCAAGGCCTTGCTGGAAACCGCATCGTCGATCTTAGGGATGTGCCCGATGGCCTTGGAGATCATCTCTGTGTCGCATAATTGTTGTCCGGATGATGTGATTGAAAAGGCGCGCACGGCTGCCAGGCGGCTGGATCAGGGGGGCGGTATCCTGGTGTTGACGGATTTATACGGTTCAACACCGAGCAATGTTGCCAATCGACTTGATTGCAACAGGCCAATCAAGGTGATTGCGGGTTTAAGTTTGCCGATGCTGGTACGGGTGTTGAATTATCCGGCCCTGGCCCTGGATGAACTGGTGTATAAGGCAGTCTCTGGTGGCCGGGATGGTATCTTTGTTTGTGAGCCGGATAGCTGTGACGACTAAAACAATAGAAATAATTAACAAGCTTGGTCTGCACGCGCGTGCAGCTTCCAAACTGGTCAAACTTGCGTCTCGATTTGAAAGCACTGTCTTGCTACGCAAGGGTGAGCGAGAGGCAAATGGCAAAAGTATTATGGGCGTGATGATGCTGGCAGCGAGCAAGGGCACGCAGCTGGAACTGCGGATTGAGGGCGTCGATGAACAAGATGCCATGGCGGCGTTAGAGGCATTGATTCGCGATCGATTTGGCGAAGGCGAGTAGTTCGTCTTATGGCGAACCTGAGTCTAAAAGGGGTTGGTGTTTCACATGGCATTGCCATTGGCCAGGCCTATTTGTTACAGCGCGACCAGCTTAAGGTGCGTGAATATCTGATTCCGCCCAGCCTGCTTGAGGCGGAACAACAGCGTTTTAGGCAAGCAATTACACAGGCAAAACAACAGTTGTCGGACGTGCGGCGGCAAATTCCATTGGCCACCCCTGTCGATATTACTTCTTTTATTGATACCCATTTGTTGATGTTGACTGATAAGGCCTTGGCTGAGGCTCCGCTGCAAGTGATTGCCAAGCGTGGCTGTAATGCTGAATGGGCGCTGAAATTGCAGCGTGATGCACTGGTGTCTGTGTTTGAAGAGATGGAAGATTCCTATTTGCGTACCCGCCGGGATGATGTTGATCATGTGGTTAATCGTATCCAGCGTGTGCTATTGAATCAGGCAGATGATGTTGAGACGGCGATGGAGGGTCAGCTCAAGGGCTGCGTTATTGTTGCCAATGATCTATCTCCAGCGGATACCGTCACCATGCAAAATGAAGGTGTTGTTGCCTTTGTGACTGAGTTTGGCGGCCCCAATTCTCACACCACTATCCTGGCGCGTAGCCTGGGGATACCTGCTGTTGTCGGGGTTAAAAATGTATTGCGTTATTTGCAGCAGGGCGAGTCGTTGGTGGTGGATGGTTACGCTGGCAACTTGTTGATTGGTGCGGATGAAAAAGGTTTGGCCCACTATCGACATCGCCAACATCAGGTAAAACAGCATCTTGCCGAGCTGAACAAATTAAAGGAACTGCCGGCCATAAGTCGTGATGGCTTGGCTGTTTCGTTGCTGGCCAATGTTGAACTGTCTGAAGATATGGTGGTGATGAGTAAGGTGGCAGCGAAAGGGATTGGTCTTTATCGCACCGAATACCTGTTTTTGAATCGAACTGAACTGCCGGGTGAAGATGAACAGTTTGCGATCTATCGTAAGATTGTTCAAGAATTGAATGGTCGGCCCCTGACTATCAGGACGCTCGACCTGGGTGCGGATAAGGTGCTTGCCGGTGATGTGCGTCAGGCGGATCATTCTGTCATGACAAACCCGGCGTTGGGATTGCGTGCAATCCGGCTTTGCCTGCGTGACCCGGTCATGTATCTGCAGCAACTAAAGGCTATCTTGCGTGCCTCGGCTGAAGGCCCTGTTAGTATGATGATCCCCATGATTGCCAGTGTGCAGGAATTGCAGCATAGTTTTACTTTGATCAAGCAGGCCAAGGATGAATTGCTGCAACAAGGACTGCCGTTTGATGATGCCATGCCGGTTGGTGCCATGATTGAGGTGCCTGCGGCCGCTATTTTGTCTGATGTGTTTGCTAAGCAACTCGATTTTTTTTCCATTGGCACCAATGATCTGGTGCAGTACACCATGGCAGCAGACCGGCTTGATAATGA
>JAJRUN010000106.1 GCA_024277755.1 Gammaproteobacteria bacterium
CGTTTGACTTTTGCATTGGAGAAATTGGTGTATTCTTTTTTGATCTGCTCGCCAATCGCTTCTCTTAATTTGGCCAGGTCTTCCATACCCAGACGCTTGGCAAATTCATCATCAATGGTCACCTTTTTGGGTTTGGCAACTTCTTTGACTTCAACGTCAAAAACCGCATCCTTACCGCATAGGGTCTCGACACCATATTCTTCGGGGAACGTGACCTTGACTTTGACTTCATCACCGGGTTTGGCGCCAATCAACTGGTCTTCAAAACCGGGAATATAGGAATTGGACCCAATTTCCAGATAAGCATCTTCGGCTGCACCACCATCAAAAGGCTCACCATCAACCTTGCCGACAAAGTCAATCTGCACCCTGTCGCCTTTTTCTGCCGGACTGTCACCTTCGCGTGGCTCAAATTCTTTTTGCTGATCGGCCATCCGCTCCAGAGCCTGATCAATTTCCTTATCATCAACCTCAGCTACCGGACGTTCCAGCTTTGCCTTTGAAAAGTCATAAGTTTCAAACGTTGGGACAACTTCAAAGCT
This sequence comes from Gammaproteobacteria bacterium, assembly GCA_024277755.1. GTDB lineage: Bacteria > Pseudomonadota > Gammaproteobacteria > Tenderiales > Tenderiaceae > Tenderia. The sequence goes on from JAJRUN010000106.1 coordinate 543, forward strand.
GATCTTAAAAGTCAAATCAGCCTTGCCCTCGACTACTTTTTCAATGATATTCTCATCATCGCCGAAACCAATATCGGGTTGATAGGCCGGGTTTTCCTTGCGTTCTTCAATTGCTTTTTGTGAGCCCGTAGTCACCGCTTCCTGAATGACCTCCGACATGGCCTGTTTGCCATACGTTTTGCGCAAATGCGCCAACGGCACCTTGCCGGGGCGAAAACCATTTATCCGCGCCTGCGATTTCATTTGTTCAAGGCGTGATGCCAGGCTTGCTTCCAGCTCAGCGGCCGGAATAACAATCTCTAATTCGCGTTTCAGACCTTCAGCAACTTTTTCTGTAACTTGCATGTCGATATGCATCCATCAGCAGCGCTTGGTTTTTCAAAGCGCTTAGGTTTAATCAAATTGAGCCCGGCCAGACAATCTGTTGGCGAGACCCTCGTTTACCATGGTGCGGGCGGAGGGACTTGAACCCCCACGTCTTGCGACACTAGAACCTAAATCTAGCGTGTCTACCAATTTCACCACGCCCGCAGTATAACAGGATATTCAGAGCCCGTCTCATTGGCGGCGCTTCTATAGCATGGGCACTGGCAAAATCACCAGCCCTGCAATTGTCTTTTTTTGCTAAATAGTCAACAAAAGTTAATTCGGCACACAAATTTGTGACCGATTTGGCTTTATGACGGTGATTTGCAGCTCAAATTCAGAATTTTTTCTCAAACCACTGCACATCATAATAACGATCAAATTTCCGCCCGACCTCACTCAGAATAAACAAGGGCTCAAAGCCAAATTTCAGGTGCAGGGCAATTGACGCATCATTTGGCAGGGCAATAGCGCCATAGGCCCGATGAACATCGGTCTTTTCGAGCGACGCCATCAGAGCCGCATAAAGACGTGTGCCCAGCCCGTGCCCCTCAATGCCGGGCCTGAGGTATATGGTGGTTTCAACCGAGGTTACATAAGCCGCCTTGGGCCGAAAAGCGCGCGCATGAGCATACGCGAGCACCCCATCAACACCCGTGGCCACCCAGAGCTGATAATGTTCATGAGCTGAAAAATCATCAAACCAGCCCGCACGGTCCGCCATTGTGACTGGCTCCACATCAAACGTGATATGTGTCCGGGCGACATAGTGATTATAAATCTCGACAATCTGCGGCAGATCTTCGCCCGCGCCCGGTCTTATGATCTCAGGATTACTCATGTCTGTTCAAGCTGTTGCAGCACTTTTGGCAGCAGTTCGGGGATATCCTCGGCTATCAGTCCCGGTCCAAACAAGGCAGCCGCTGCCCCGTGCATCCACACACCGGCACACGAAGCATAAAACGCCGGCATTGCCTGTGCCATCAACCCGGCGATGATACCGCTGAGCACGTCACCTGAACCAGCTGTGGCAAGCGTTAGTGGCGCATTGCTGTTGATGGCCGCTATACCGTCTGGAGCGGCAATGACCGTATCCATGCCCTTATAAACAATAATGGCCCCGCTTGCTTTTGCCGCCTCTCTGGCTTGTTCAAGCCTGGATACCGGCAGGGTCGAAATTTCAGCAAACAGGCGCCTGAATTCGCCTTCATGCGGTGTCATGACAACTTTTCTGTCACCCTGTTCAGCAATGGCATCAAACAGGGCATCAGGCTGTTGCTCAAAACCGGTCAGTGCATCGGCATCCAGCACCGTATGGACACCTGCATCCAGAACGCTGCGCACATTATTTCGCGTTGTATTGCCCGTGCCCGCTCCCGGTCCGATCACTACCGCACCAATGCGCGTATCAGCATTCAACAGATTATTCAGGGCTTGTGCATCTTTAAACCCCCTGACCATGATCGCGGTTAAATGGCAGGCATTGACCATCACAGCTGATGGCGGCGACAAAACAGTGACGACACCACTGCCCGCCCGCAACGCCCCCCTCGCGGCCAGTCGTGCAGCCCCGGTCTGCCGGGCCGGGCCCGAGACAACGACTGTGGCACCACGACTGTATTTATGACTGTCAATTGCCGGGTGAGGAAAATGCGCACGCCACAGCTCAGGTGAATTTTCAAACTGCCTGATCGTCAACCCATCAACAATTTCGCCTGAAATACCAATATCAGCCACCAGGACCTCACCGCACAATCCCCTGCCCGGCATCAGTAAATGCCCGGTTTTTTTACGACAAAACGTTATGGTTCGCTGCGCCTGGAAGGCCACGCCGCGCACTGCCCCGCTTAACCCATCCACACCACTGGGAACGTCCACAGCCACAACAGGTACGCCTGCCTTATTAATCCGCGCAATCAATGCGGCGAGTTCACCGTCAATATCGCGGGTCAGCCCTGCCCCAAAGATGGCGTCCACAATCAGATCAGCGTCTTGAACACTATCGCGGCCAAGCCGTTCAACCGGCCCGTCCCAGCGTTGTGCCATGATGGCTGCATCGCCCTTGAGGGCAGATAAATCCCCCAACAAAGACACAATGACCGGCCAGTCTTGCTGCTTGAGCAGACGCGCCACCACAAAGCCATCACCCCCATTATTACCAGGACCACACAGAACCGCCACTTTGCCTTTTGCGTAATTGTCGAAAATCTGATCAGCAATAGCCTGACCGGCATTTTCCATCAGCTCAACCCCGGCGATACCGCCTGCAATTGCCCGCCGGTCGGCTTCATACATCTGTTCAGCGGTCAAAAGTTCATTCATATCATCAGCGCAAATGTTGCTTCAGTCTGTTCGCTGCTTCACTCAACACTTCATCACGTTTGCAAAAGCAAAAGCGTATCAGATTATGCGGCACGTTTGGTGATTTTGGATGGTAAAAAACGCTTGTGGGAATGGCCCCGACACGGGCTTTTTCGGTGATGTTTTTACAGAAATCATAATCTGTGCCATCAAAGCCAAACGGGGTGATGTCAGCGGTGAGAAAATAAGTACCATCCACCGGCAAAACACTAAGACCGAGGCCTTCCAAAGTAGTTTTAAGAAAATCGCGTTTGCCTTCCAGCTCCCCCGCCAGGTCCACATAAAATTCCCTGCAATGATCCAGCCCGTAGGCAATGCCATGCTGCAGCGCGGGCGGGGTGCAGAAAATAATAAACTGATGGGCCTTGGCAACCACGGAAAGCAACGATGCCGGACCGCTGATATAGCCCACTTTCCAACCAGTTAGAGAAAATGTCTTACCCGCTGAGCCAATACGTAAACAGCGCTCTCGCATGCCCGGTAATGTCATTAAGGGAATGTGCTTGTGATCCTCAAAGGTCAGGTGTTCATAGACTTCATCACATAAGGCCAGTGCATCAAATTCTTTCACCAGCGAGGCAATCAGTTCCAGCTCAGAACGGCTAAAAACCTTGCCCGTCGGGTTCATGGGTGAATTGAGCAGAATAAGCTTGGTCTTATCTGAAAATGCTGCGCGCAATTCTGCCTCAGGCAGCTCCCATTGCGGTGGGGTGAGTGTGACCAGATTGGCGACTGCGCCAGCGCGCTCAACCAGCGGTAAATAACACTCATAAAACGGCTCAATCATCAC
>JAJRUN010000107.1 GCA_024277755.1 Gammaproteobacteria bacterium
ACCATGGCAATGAACGAAACCACCAACACAAACAGATAGACCATCCAGTGATCTTCACTGCCCAAGCCAGCCTGATCACGCAGCGCCAGCGGCACCGCAACAAAGGTCGCCGTCAAAATCATGTGCAATACAAAAATACCAAAATCCAGACGCAACAGCTGGCTGTCCCCAAGCACATTTTTGAACTGGGCCGGCACTGGCTCGGCATCACGATGAAAACGACTCACCACCGGGGTGGGCACCAGCAGTGCCAAAATCGCCATTCCCACCAGTGCCAGCACCGCCGTCATCCAGAATATGCCATGCAAACCAAACCAGGCATTAACAATCGGCCCCATAATCAGGGCGATGGAAAACGACACTCCCATGCTCATACCCATGATGGCCATGGCCTTAAGACGATGCTCTTCGCGAGTCAAATCTGCAGCCAGCGCCATCACTGCCGCCGCAATCGCGCCAGCCCCCTGCAAGGCCCGACCAATGATCATGCCGGTCATGGAATCCGACATGGCCGCCACCACACTGCCCAGCGCAAAAATAGCCAAACCACCATAGATCACCGGCTTGCGGCCAATGCGGTCAGACAGCATGCCAAACGGGATCTGCAACAACGCCTGGGTCAGACCGTAAATCCCCATCGCCAGACCAATCAAAAACGGCGTCGCCCCAACCAGGTGTTCTGAATAGAGTGCAAACACGGGCAGGATCATAAACAGGCCCAACATCCGTGTGCTGAAAATACCCGCCAGCGAAAATGCGGCGCGGCGTTCGGTTGGGGTCATACCTTGATTCTTCATTGGATTTCTTTGCGTAGTGGAGTGAAAAGGTCGTATATTAACAGGTTCACTAAGCGACGGAAAAGCAGTATGGATACCATCCACATCCGCGGTGCACGCACCCATAACCTCAAAAATATTGACCTTGATCTGCCCAGGGATAAATTAATTGTCATCACCGGCCTGTCCGGTTCAGGCAAATCATCACTTGCCTTCGATACCATTTATGCCGAAGGTCAGCGCCGCTATGTTGAATCGCTTTCCAGTTACGCGCGTCAATTCCTGTCGATTATGGAAAAGCCCGATGTCGATCATATTGAGGGGCTGTCACCGGCCATTTCGATATAACAAAAATCCACATCGCACAACCCGCGCTCCACCGTTGGCACCGTTACCGAGAGTTATGATTACCTGCGGCTGCTGTTTGCCCGTGTTGGCGAACCACGCTGTCCCGAACACAACCTGGTGCTGGAGGCCCAGACCGTCAGCCAGATGGTTGACCATACGCTGGATCTGGAAGAAGGCACCAAGCTGATGCTGCTGGCCCCGGTGATTGACGGTCGCAAGGGTGAACACCTGTCCATGCTGACTGAGCTGCGCAGCCAGGGATTTATCCGCGCCCGCATCAACGGCCAGGTTGTTGAGCTTGATCAAACCCCGGAACTGGATGCCAAGAAAAAACACACCATTGAAGCCGTGGTCGATAGATTCAAAGTGCGTGAAGACATAAAACAACGTCTGGCAGAATCATTTGAAACCGCACTCAACCTGTCAGACGGCCTGGCCCGCATTGCCTATATGGATGAAGACAAACCTGATCTGGTCTATTCAGCCAAGTTCGCCTGTTCCGAGTGTGGCTATAGTCTGGCCGAGCTGGAACCACGCATCTTTTCCTTTAATAACCCCTACGGTGCCTGCCCAAGCTGTGATGGCCTGGGGGTCAATCAATTCATCGATCCCGCCCGGGTGGTGCACCACCCGGAATCAAGCCTGGCCAGCGGTGCCATCCGCGGCTGGGATAGACGCAACGCCTATTATTTCCAGTTATTACAATCTCTGGCAGCTCATTACAGCTTTAACCTCGACACACCGTTTCAGGATCTGGATGAAGAGATCCGCCAGGTACTGCTATTCGGCAGCGGCAAAGAAAAAATCGAAACCACCTTCTTCAATGACAAAGGCAAAGCCAAAACCAAACTGGCACCGTTCGAAGGCATCATTCCCAATATGGAACGGCGTTACCGCGAGACCGAATCCAATGCCGTGCGCGACGAGCTGGCCAAATATTTCAGCCACCAAAGCTGCCCCGATTGCGGTGGTGCCCGCCTGCGCACCGAGGCCCGCAATGTCTTTGTCGCGGGTCTGACCCTGCCAGAAATCAGCCACATGGCCATCGGCCCTGCGCACGAATTTTTCAGCAACCTGACACTGCCCGGCAAGCGCGGCCAAATTGCCGTCAAGATCGTCAAGGAAGTACAGGACCGGCTCAAATTTCTGGTCAACGTCGGCCTGGATTATCTCAGTCTGGATCGCAGCGCCGACAGTCTCTCGGGGGGTGAAGCACAAAGAATCAGGCTGGCCAGCCAGATCGGCGCGGGTCTGGTGGGTGTCATGTACGTACTCGACGAGCCCTCCATCGGCCTGCATCAACGTGATAACGAACGCCTGATCGAAACCCTCACCTACCTGCGCGACCTGGGCAACACCGTCATCGTGGTGGAACACGACGAAGATGCCATTCGCTGCGCTGATTATGTGGTCGACATTGGCCCCGGTGCCGGTGTGCACGGTGGCGAGATTGTGGCACAGGGCACCCCGCAACAGGTCTACGACAACCCCAACTCACTCACCGGCCAATACCTGTCCGGCAAAAAAGAGATCAGCATCCCCGCGCAACGCACAAACAATGATCCGGAACGGCAGATCAGCATCCGCGGTGCCTCAGGCAACAACCTGAAAGGCATCAACGTCGATATTCCGCAAGGCCTGATGACCTGCGTCACCGGCGTCTCAGGCTCAGGCAAATCAACCCTGATCAACGACACCCTGTACCGCAACGCCGCCCTGATGATTAATGGTGCCGGTGAAGACCCGGCCCCCTGCGCTGAAATTATAGGTTTGGAACAATGCGACAAAATTGTCGACATTGACCAGAGCCCCATTGGTCGAACACCCCGCTCCAACCCCGCCACCTACACCGGCCTGTTTACACCGATTCGTGACCTGTTCTCCGGCACGCAAGAAGCACGTTCGCGAGGTTACACCCCAGGACGTTTCAGTTTTAATGTCAAAGGCGGTCGTTGCGAAGCCTGCCAGGGCGACGGCGTCATCAAGGTTGAAATGCACTTCCTGCCCGACATCTATGTGCCTTGCGATGTCTGCAAAGGCAAACGTTATAACCGCGAAACCCTGGATGTAAAATACAAAGGCAAAAGCATCTATGAAGTACTGTCCATGACCGTCGAAGATGCAGTGAATTTTTTCAGCGCCGTGCCAGCCATTAAACGCAAACTGCAAACCCTGATGGATGTCGGCCTGAGTTATATCACCCTGGGGCAAAACGCCACCACCCTCTCCGGCGGTGAAGCACAACGCATCAAACTGTCACGCGAATTATCCAAACGCGATACCGGCAAAACACTTTATATATTGGATGAACCCACCACCGGCCTGCACTTTCATGATATCGAACAACTGCTCACCGTACTGCATCGCCTGCGTGACCACGGCAACACCATCGTCATCATCGAGCACAACCTGGATGTCATTAAAACCGCCGACTGGCTGATTGACATCGGCCCCGAAGGGGGTGACAAAGGCGGCGCAGTGGTCGCCATCGGCACACCAGAACAGGTAGCCTTAAATCCTGAATCGCATACTGGGCGTTTTCTGCTGCCAATATTAAAACTGGAACAAACTGAAGCCAAACAGGCGTCATAAAACACAGCTCTGGCAATATTGATATTTTTCAATGACGCAAACCATAAACAGCTGCAATTTAACAGGAGGTATGTATGAGCTATCAAGATGAGGTTCTCGACAGAATTTTCATGATTACCGAAAGGGTAATTGTCTTTGATGGTCTTGATGACATATTTAGCCACATCGTCAGAACATCTCTGACATTGACAAATGCAGACGCGATTACCATAAGAGTCTTTAATATCGAGACGGGATTTCTTGAAATTGCTCACTCCGCTGGTGTTACAGAAAGCTTTGTTAACCAACCCGCCATCAGGGTTGGCGAAGGCATCATTGGCAATACAGTTTTAGAAAGCAAGCCGTTTTCAACCAGTGATACGACCCAGGAAGTGTTATGTAAAAATTCTGACCTGGCCAAGGCCGAAGGCATAAAGGCCATGATGTGTGTGCCTATGAACAGCAAGGAAAGCACCCTGGGCTGCATTACCGTTTATCGAAAGACAAATAAAGAGTTTGCTGAACACGATTTGATGTTATTAAGTATCTTTTCTGCGGAGGCAGTGGAGGCCATTGAGAAGGCCAGGTTAATTACTGAATTAAAAAAACAAGCCACTACCGATCCATTAACGGGGCTATTTAACAAACGGGCAATTATCGAAAAACTACAGTCAGAAATTGATCGCAGCAAACGACACAAGCAGTCTACCGCCATATTATTCATCGATATCGATAATTTCAAAACATACAATGACAGCGATGGCCATCTAATGGGTGACAAGTTGCTGCATGATTTCACCGCGCTGTTACACAAACATTGCCGAACAGAAGATATATTGGGACGTTTTGGCGGTGATGAGTTTATTGTTATTGCCCCGCAATCCAGCCTTTCGGGTGCCACCTCTCTGGCAGAAAAGCTTTGCCGGGAAGTAGAAAAACACGATTTTATCAGCAGCAATATCAATCGACCTTTCAATACCACTTGCAGCATCGGCATTGCTTTGTATCCTGAACAAAGTGACAACTATGAAGAGCTGATGGACAAGGCAGATAAAGCACTGTTTATCAGCAAACGCAGCGGCCGCAACAGGGCAACGGTCTGGCAGGAAGCGACTGATAACACAGCGGGTGTATGAAACCATTCAAAGCAATGCTTTTCCCTGATCAAGGCCGTGACTTCAAAGCCAAACGCTGGCTCAAAATCATATTGCGTACCGGGCATCTAATTGGCATAGCTGGCATGGCCACCTATGTGCTTAGCGACACACTCATCACAAACTGGCTGTTTTACATCCACCTCACCATCGCCAGTGGCGTCGCCATCATGCTGCTGGATATCTGGTCAAATGGTATTTGGCTGTTTCAACTGCGTGGCCAGGCCATCATCATCAAACTGATCTTGTTCACCATCTTACTGATGACCGAGCAATATGACAGTGGGTTGTTTTTCGGCATGATTGTTATTTCAGGGCTAATTGCACATGCACCCAGCGATGTCCGTTATTACTCTATTTATCACCGTCGGCGCATTGAATCTCTATACAACATCAACAACCAACCACGTTCTGCCAAAAAATGTTATTTCGATTAATCAGCGCCATCATCTTGGCAATTGCCATTTCTCAAGCAGCCCTTGCGGCTGACAACAATATTCAACTCACAACAGAACAAGCACAAAGCATCGGCCAAAAGATCTGGCACAACGAAGGGCTGGGAAAGGTCGAAAATCTAACCGTCTGGAACAAGGGCGAAGACTTCCCCTCGTTTGGCATTGGTCATTTCATCTGGTATCCCAAAGGGCTTGAGGCACCGTTCAGCGAAAGTTTTCCACCACTGAAAACCCACCTGAAAAAGTCAACCACGCTGCCCGGCTGGTTAAACAAAACCGACCATGCTCCCTGGCCAAACCGTGATAATTTCCATCGCAACATAAACAGCGCAAAGATGAACAGTCTGCGTGTTTTATTACACAACAGCATTCCGCAACAAGTTGAGTTTATCGTTTTACGCATGCAGGCAGCGCTACCGAAGATGCTAGCGGCAATACCAACAAAGACTCAGCGTGATCACATCCGCAGACAATTTTATCGTGTCGCGCAACAAACAAACGGCATCTACGCCCTGATCGACTACGTCAATTTCAAGGGCGAAGGCGTTTCCAGCAAAGAAAAATACCAAGGCCAGGGCTGGGGACTGCTGCAAGCCCTGGAAAACATGCATGAGGACACACAGACCATGCCTGAATTCGTCCGTGCTGCCAATTTTGTTCTTAGCCGCCGGGTTAAAAACGCACCTCGCGATGAGTCACACTGGCTGCCAGGCTGGCGCAACCGGCTTCAAACCTACCTGAACCAATAAGGCTGTTAAACACCAACCTGGAATACAATGTTTCACAGCCCCTACACCACATCAAAGGACAACCTTATGAACACCCTGCTTGAACTCGGCATTGCCACCCTACTGGCTGGAATGGTGGTGCTGATTCATTACGAATCACTGCGCCTGACGTCACTGATGGAACTCAACTTTGCCCCGCGCAAGCGCATTCTGGTGGTTATTTTTGCTGCCTTTTTTGCTCACCTGATTGAAATCACTCTCTATGCCTTTAGCTATCTGTTTATCGTTGAATGGATTGGCAGTGGCAGCCTCGGTGGCCAGCCAACCGCAAGTTTCTATGACTATTTCTACTTCTCAATCGCCACCTATACCACCCTTGGGATTGGCGACTTTTACCCGTTGGAAGGGCTGCGTATTCTGACAGGCATGGAGTCATTGATCGGCCTGATGATGATCACCTGGACCGCCTCTTTCACCTACCTGAACATGGAAAAGTTTTGGAAACTGCACTGAATTGATATACCCTGTCCAAACTGAATCGCGGCTATAATGGCCGCCATGAATTCCAGCCCCCCTAATACCTCACCCGCCCTGCACACCCTGCAATCCATTTTCGGCTATGAACAGTTTCGTGGTGATCAGGCCGAGATTATCGATCAGCTTGTCAATGGTGGCGATGCCCTGGTGCTAATGCCCACCGGTGGTGGCAAGTCACTTTGTTACCAGATTCCGGCCATCGTCCGTGATGGTGTGGGCATAGTTGTCTCGCCGTTGATTGCCCTGATGCAAGACCAGGTGATGGCGCTGCGCCAGTACGGCGTCAAGGCCGCCTATCTCAATTCCAGCCTAACCGGGGCTGAGATGAACGAGATTGAAAATCAGCTGCGCAATGGTGAGCTTGACCTGCTCTACATCGCCCCGGAACGACTTTTCAATGGCCGCACCATGGACCTGTTTGGCCAAATTAAGATAGCCCTGTTTGCCATCGACGAGGCTCACTGCGTGTCACAATGGGGCCATGATTTTCGCCCCGAATATATTCAGTTATCCGCCCTGCACGAACGTTTTCCTGAGATTCCGCGCATCGCCGTCACTGCCACCGCTGACGCCCCTACCCGCAACGAAATTATTCAACGCCTGGCACTACAAGATGCCGGGCTATTTAATAGCGGTTTTGACCGCCCCAATATCCGTTACCGCATCAGCGAAAATTCGGGCAATGCCCGCGAGCTGCTATTGCGATTTATCCGTAACGAACACGAGGGCGATGTTGGCATTGTCTATTGTCTGTCGCGAAAACGGGTTGAAGATGTCGCTACATGGTTGTCCAGCAAAGGCCTGACGGCACTGCCCTATCACGCAGGATTGTCACAGAAAATACGTCAAACCAACCAGGAACGTTTTCTGCGCGAAGACAATATCATCATCGTCGCCACCATTGCCTTCGGCATGGGCATTGATAAGCCGGATGTGCGTTTTGTTGCCCACCTTAACCTGCCCAAAAGCATCGAGGCCTATTATCAGGAAACCGGCCGCGCCGGTCGTGACGGCCAGCCCGCCAATGCCTGGATGGCTTATGGTCTGCAAGATGTCATCACCCTGAAGCAAATGCAGGAAAAATCCGATGCTGACGAACAACACAAGCGTGTCGAACGACACAAGCTCGATTCCATGCTCGGCCTGTCTGAACTCACCACCTGCCGTCGTCAGGCGTTGCTGCAATACTTTGGCGACACGCTGGACCAACCCTGTGGCAACTGCGATAACTGCCTTAACCCACCCGAGACCTGGGACGCCACCGTGGCAGCGCAAAAGGCCCTGTCCTGTGTGCATCGCACCGGGCAGCGTTTTGGGGTGAATTATCTGATCGATGTGTTGCGCGGCAGCGAACAAGAGCGCATCAAACAGTTTGGCCACGATCAGATCAGCACCTACGGCATTGGCAAGGAACACTCAACCACCGAATGGCGCGGTCTGTTTCGGCAACTGATCTCACGCAGCCTGCTCAATGTCGATATCGAGGGTCACGGCAGCCTGCGCCTGACCGAAGCGGCACGGCCAATATTGCAAGGCAAAGAAAAACTCATGCTGCGCAAGCAAAGCAAGGCCAGCAAGGGCGATCGCAAACGCAATACCACCCAGTTCAACAAACATGCCGATACCAATCTGTGGAATGCCCTGCGCGACTGTCGCAAAAAGCTGGCGGATGAACAAGGCGTACCTGCCTATGTCGTCTTTCACGATGCCACCCTGGCGGACATGGTGGAACGTCAACCGCAAACACTTGAGCAGCTTGGCCGCATCAGCGGCATTGGCGTGCGCAAACTGGAAAACTATGGCGAGGCCTTTCTTGATGTGCTTGTCGAACACAGCCAACCGGCTCCCGTCTCCGACACCGTCGATGAAACCGTACAGCTATTGAGCCAGGGCATGGCACCACTGGCTATCGCCCACCAGCGCGACCTGACCCTGACGACGGTTTACAACCACCTGGCCAAAGCAATCGGACAAGGTGAAATAGAACTGGATGACGCCATCGAACTGGACGAAAAAGAGATTAAAGCCATCCACTTTGCCCTTGAACAAAGTGAAGACGGCAAGCTCAAGCCGGTCTATGACGCACTTGAAGGCGACTACGATTACGGTGTGCTGCAGTGTGTCCGCGCCAGCCTGTTACAACACCCCTGATCAGTCAGCCTGCCGGAACAAACGCCACAGCGTCATTTGATCAGGAAAGCCCGTGGCCTTGAATCCAATCGAACCCTGAAAGGCTTTCATGGCCTCAATGCTTGCCTGTCCGTAATCAGCATCGATCTTGCCGTTGTAAAAACCTGCGCTGGCCAGCCTGGCCTGAATACGTTTCAATACGTCGACGTAGAGAGACGCTTTGCGCTCACCAACCACTACCTCAACCTTGTTTGAGTGCTGCTGCAAGCGATCCTGATGCAGCTTTGCCAGCAAGCCCTTCAACACCGGAAAAACCCGATCTGCCGGATGCTTTTTACAATGCTCACCCAGTATGGCTGCCAGTAGCTCAGTTGTTTCAAACGACAACATGTCGTAGGTATCAGCTGAGTACTGGTTGGTGGCGGTGATGTAACCATCCACCCAGGCGGCAGTCATTAAATACACATCCGCCTTGGCCTGGCGTTCCTGCACATAAAGCGCACACGGGATCAGCCCGGCACCGCGGACACCAAATTGGCCCTTGTCATCAGCGGCCACCCCCCCCTGACTGAGCAGCAGGGCTGCGACGGCTGTCACAGCGATAGATAACCATTTGATCTGCCGCTCCATCAATGCAAACACGCTCTTGAAACCGAAGTGCCCTTACGGCGTTGAGCAACGCTCAAGGCAATCAGACCTAATACCAACCCCCAAAGTGTGCCGGGTTCAGGCACTGTGCCGCCACTCCTGCCTGCATTTCGTGTCGAGATAAATGTGGAACCCAGCGACAGAGTGAAAGGATTTCCAAGCACTCTGTTAAACCCACCCAGGGCAAATTCACCTGCAAAAACAGACAAGGCAAGCTTATCGGTTTCAAACAGGGTATTACCAAAGCCGAGTATCTGGTTAAGACTGGCAACGCCGAAATTCAGAAAATCAATCCCCCCTGCTGATGCCGTGGCGCTCAGCTTGAAAAAATCAAGCGTCCCCACCAGGCCCAGATCCAGTCCAAATTCATTTTCCAACATGGCATCAAGCCAAAAGGTGGGGGTGAATGTCGTGGTTTCCAGCAAGGCAAGATCAGGCAGGTCGTCCCAAACCCCTGTCCAACTGGATTGCAAGCCACTCATACCGGCAATTTTGATCGGATTATTAAAGGCCAGATCAACCATTAATGTGGGTGTCAGCTCAAAATCCTGGGTGATGCCCAGCACGGGGCCGGCATCGACATCGATAATATCCAGTTTACCCTCGATTTTAAGACCATGGGCGTCCAGCAACGTTGTATTAAGACCGGCTGGCGGAAGGCCTGCCATGATGCTGGCCATGCCATCAAGGTCTAACTGAACAGACAGAAGGTCATCACGACCACCAGAGGCAATCAGGCCTGCACCGGATTTTGTGCCGCTGGTGGCAATATCCGGTGCCTGGATAGATATTTTCGCCATATCAATCGTCACAGCGGGGGTGGGCGGCATGGTGCTGGCCAAAGTAACACCGCCTGGCCCTGCCAGCTTAAAACCAGCCACTGGCGGAGGGCCGACAGATACCCCGCCCTCCAGCGTAATTGATTGATTATTCAGCGCCAACACAGCCAATGGCTCACCACCGGCCAAGGCTCCGTCGAGTATCTTCACACCATCAGGGTCAATCGACAATACGCGTTGATCCATATCGATGCCCGGTAACGCTGTAGTACTACTGCGACAACCGAACAAGGTTGCACAAGCGGTGGCTTTTACCGACCCGGATAACTCCATGATCGAACTGATATAGGCTTCAATTTTAGGCGACTGCGTGTCGATTGTTCCACTATCAAGCAAACTGCCGGCATTGAGACTGAAAAATTCCGAGGCATTGATAGCCTCCGGCAATTCAGCCAAGGCCGAAAAGCCAACGCTGGAATCCACTGAGCCGCTGTCGATGGTATAACCAAACTCCAACCCCACCTTGCCTGAACTATTCACATCCAATTGAGCACCAGTGCGCGTATCGGCATAGGTGGCAGCAAATTCAGGAGTAAGCTGTCTGGAGGGTATAGCCGGAGTAATTGTGGTCGTTTTTGTGCAACCACAGCCCACCCACTTATCGGTAAATAAATTATAAACCCTGGGTTCCCAGTACGATGATGTCACTGCTGGCACATACGGCGAATATGTCGCGGGTATGTGCGGGGTAATCATGACACGCGCGCTACCGGCAATGCCACCGAGGGTAGCTGTTCTGTTACTCCACTGCGTTCCCAGAAAGAACGACTCCTCTTTCCTGAATGCGTCACCTGAGGCCCACATGCTTTGGCCACTGCTTTCAAAGTCCAGCGCACCCGCGTCATACACAACAACAGCACTGGCACTGCCAGGCAGCACATACAGAACACTAACGACGGCAACCGCTTTAATACCGCGCCAGACAGTATGATGATTAAAAGCCGGAAGCTCAAAATATCCGTTTATTGGTAAGCTCAATAATGCCAGTTTCACTATTACACCCCTCCAGGCACAATTCGTATTTTAGAGAATACTAATATTCAACCCTGAAAATAGCAATAAAATATAACAGACACACCTGTTGGTTTTAATTAATTGTTTCTTAATAATGTAATCAGCAGCAAGCCAAACCAACCACGGGCAATAACAGTCGTCCATTCAAGCCTTGATGGCTCCAACCCAGCCAGCACCCACCAGAATCACCGCAAGGCAGCTCAACTGTCATAAATATTTAATCTGAAATCCAGACTTATTTAGTGTAAAATTTGCGCCGCGAAGAATCGGGGTATGACGTAGTTCCCGGCAACACACAAACCAGTCGAAGCTCATAACGGGCGTAGACTTAAAAAGAACAGGATTTACATGCATTCCCCTCATTCAGCACCACGCAAACCGGTTGTTCTCATCATCCTTGACGGCTTTGGCTCCAGCCCCTCAAAAACCAACAATGCCATTGCCCAGGCCAACACCCCGGCCCTGGACGCCTACTTTGCCAATCACCCCCACACACTGTTACAGGCATCAGGCCGTGCGGTAGGCCTGCCGGATGGTCAAATGGGTAATTCAGAGGTGGGACATATCACTTTGGGCTGCGGCGATGTGATACGACAAAACCTGGTACTCATCGACGATGCCATCGAAACGGGCGACTTCGCCAATAACCCTGCCTTCAATCAAGCCATTTGCCAAGCGGCTGAAAATGATCGGCCACTGCACCTGCTTGGCCTGGTATCAGACGGCGGCGTGCACAGCCATCTGCGGCATCTCATTGCTCTGATCGAGCTTTGCCAACACCACGGCGTCAAGCCACTGCTGCACATGATCACAGACGGCCGTGATACCGCGCCTCAATCCGCGCTGCAATTTCTGACCGAGATCGAACCTGCGCTCAAGGCTGCCAACGGTGCCATCGCCACAATCATCGGACGTTACTATGCAATGGATCGCGACAACCGCTGGGACAGGATCAATCTCGCCTGGCAGGCAATCACCCAAGGCAAAGGCCGCACCGCCACCTCAGCCCATGCCGCCATCGAAAGCGCCTATGCCATGGATCAGAATGATGAGTTCATCCAGCCAGTGGTCATCGCCAATACAACCAACTTTGAAGATGGCGATCAGTTAATCAGCTTTAATTTTCGTAAAGACCGTGTGCAGCAGATTGTGCCCGCGCTGGCCAATGCAGAATTCAACCAGTTTCCGCGTGATGCAGTAAAATTGGCCAACATCACCTGCATGCTGCCTTACGATGAGTCATTTGATTACCCATGCGCATTCCACCCGGACCGTCCCAGCATCACCCTGGGCCAGGTCATCAGCAGCGCCGGTCTAAAACAATTCCATTGCGCCGAAACCGAAAAATATGCCCACGTCACCTATTTCTTTAACGGTGGCCACGGCGAACCCTATGCAGGTGAAACACAAAAATTGATCCCCTCGCCTCAAGTGGCCACTTATGACCTGCAACCAGAAATGAGCGCAGAGAAGATTGCCGACGCCGTCGTTGAGGCCATCCAGAGCAAACAGCACGATTTTATTCTGGTCAACTTCGCCAACGGTGACATGGTTGGCCATACCGCCAATATGCCTGCCGTCATCAAGGCGGTTGAAGCCCTGGATCATGCCGCAGGGCGCGTACTCGATGCCGCCCAGAATGCTGACTATTCAATCGTCATGACCGCCGACCACGGTAACTGCGAAGAGATTGTCGATCCAGGCACCGGCGACCCACAAACACAACACACCACCTACCCCGTACCCTGTCTTGTGGTTGATGAACAGGTCTGGCAGCTCTCATGCAGCGGCGGACTTGCCAGCGTAGCCCCCACCGTATTGCAATTGATGGGTCTTGAAATCCCGGCAGCCATGAGCGGTGAAACGCTGTTGCTCAAGGCACGCACCATCAACCACCATTACAAACACATACAGGGCGTTGCCTAAAACAACAGACACTCTATATCGTTAAAGATAAGGCGTGGTCTGAACCAAACACCCCTGATACAGATCAAGGTAAATTCAAATAAGCCAAACCAGCACGCACATTTATAGTCTGATACCGTTTCGGAAAAAAATGCCCCCGGATGCTTATGGGGGCACCTCACCCGGAAATGAAACCCGCATCACCCTATCTTTCCAACTCACTCAAAAGCGCTTGCGCCTCCTGCTTCTCAGGAAAATCGCGACCATCTCTTAATATCCGCCACAGCATTTTGCGAGCCAGCAGCCGATCACCCTGCGCTGCAGCCTTGCGATAACACTTGTCAGTGTTGTACAGAGGTCACAATCAATTATTGCAGGTAGTGTAAAGATAATATTGATATCATTTCACTTAAATATCTTTACCGAAACCACACGATCAACATATGAAACCACATATCAACACCCCTGACGTCATCGTTATTGGTGCAGGCGCAGCAGGGCTAATGTGTGCCATTGAAGCAGGTAAGCGGGGCCGCTCTGTGTTGGTGCTGGATCAGGGTAATAAAGCCGGTCGCAAAATTCTCATGTCCGGCGGCGGTCGTTGCAACTTCACCAATTACGATGTCAGCGCCGATCATTACCTGGGCCACAATCCACACTTTTGTAAATCCGCCCTAAGCCGCTTTAGTCAATGGCATTTTTTGGCGCTGGTACACGAATATCAGATTGCCTTTCACGAGCGTGAGCATGGCCAGTTGTTTTGCGATAACAGCGCCCGAGATATCCTTGATATGCTTTTGCAAGAAAACAAAAAAGTCGGCAGCCGCATTCATCTCAAGACAGAAATACAAAAAATCGACAAACTGGCTGACGGCAGCTTTAGCCTCAAAACCTCGCAAGGCAATTTAACCTGCCAATCACTGGTCATCGCCACAGGGGGCTTATCCATCCCCAGCATGGGTTCGTCACCCTTTGGGTATCAGATTGCTGAACAGTTTGGCATCAAGGTATGGCAGCCCCAGGCAGGGCTGGTGCCCTTTACCCTGCAACCGACAGACAAGGAAAAATACTCCACCCTCAGCGGCATCGCTATCGACAGCTATGTCAGTCATGGCAACACCCGCTTTCGCGAGAATATTCTTTTCACTCACCGCGGCCTGAGCGGCCCGGCTATTTTACAGATTTCATCGTACTGGCAAGCGGGTGAAACAGTACACATCAATCTATTACCCGACCAGGATTTAAACAGCGAACTCAAACAGGCCCAACAGCAACATCCTCAACAGCAGGTCAAAACATGGCTGGGGAAACACCTGCCCAAGCGCCTGGTTAACACGTTTATCAATGAAGCCCTGTTAGAAAAAACCCTGGCCAACACTGCCCATAAAGACTTTGAAAATATCAGCCAGACTTTGCAGAACTGGCAGATAAAACCCGCTGGCACTGAAGGCTATCGCACTGCAGAGGTCACCACCGGCGGTGTCGACTGCGATGCCATCTCATCGAAAACATTGGCCACCAAGGCGGTGCCGGATTTGTATTTCATCGGCGAAGTGCTGGATGTCACCGGCTGGCTGGGGGGCTACAATTTCCAGTGGGCCTGGGCATCGGGGTGGTGTGCCGGGCAGTATGCGTAAAAATACGCCCAGTGCATGCCCCTCTTCAAAGAGGGGGGCAGAATTATCAAGGTGATTGTTTTTAAAGCTCAGCGCTGTGATAAACATTCTGAACGTCATCCAGATCATTCAGCATGTAGAGAAACTTTTCAAACATCTCGACGTCATCACCTGTGACAGGTGCCGTGTTTTGTGGCAGAAACTGAATCTCATCAACCTCAAAATCAATCTCGCCAAAAGCTTCTACTAAAGCCTGCTTGGCCTTAAAATAATCGGTGTGGGGCATGAATATGGTGATTGTGCCCCCTTCATTTTCGATATCGCTGACATCCACATCCGCCATCAACAATGCATCAAGCACGGCCTCTTCGTCACCGCCTTTAAACGCCAGAATAGCCGCGTGATCAAACATGTGGCTGACGCTGCCCTGCGTACCGATCTTGCATTTTGTTTTGGTGAAACACTGGCGCACATCGCCAAAGGTACGATTGGGGTTATCGGTCAGACAATCGATGATCACCATGCAGCCACCGGGGCCAAAACCTTCATAACGGGCCGGGGAGAAATCTTCACCCCCCCCGTCTTTGGCCTTGTCAATCGCTTTTTCAATCACGTGAGCGGGCACCTGATCTTTTTTGGCGCGATCAATCAGTCCGCGCAGGGCCAGATTACCTTCTGGATCAACTCCGCCGGATTTGGCTGTGACATAGATCTCGCGACTGTATTTACTGTAGACTCTGGCCTTGGCGTCAGACGTTTTAGCCATGGACTCTTTTCTATTCTGATAGGCTCTGCCCATTACGCGACTGCTCCGTGGAATGTCATAAAGGCCTAAATTCTACAGACAAGTCTTTGCAGAAGGAACCTTTTGCTCAAATTTTCAACCGCGTCTGACCACGCTCCTGCTCTGCCCACCTGAGCCCTGCGCGCTAAAAAATGAAGGTATATTTGTGGCTATAAAACCAACCATCTATAAGTTGAGAATTTCGCTTTCCGACCTCAATCGTAATTATTACGACTCGCTCAATTTAACCATTGCCCAACATCCCTCTGAGACACTTGAGCGGATGATGGCTCGCATTCTCGCCTATTGCATTAATGCCCAGGAGCACCTGATATTTACCAAAGGACTGAGTGAGGTGGATGAACCCGATATCTGGGCACGTACGCTGGATGATCAAATCTCATTATGGATAGACGTTGGCGAACCCGCTGCCGACAGGATTAAAAAGGCAACCCGGCTCGCCGCCGCAGTCAAGGTCTACAGCTTTAATTCAAAGTCTGATGTTTGGTGGGCACAGGGGCAGGCCAGATTCAGCCGCCTAAAGGCCTCTTTTTTTCGCTTTCAATCTCAAGACATAGAAACACTGGCAGGGCTGGTGGAACGCACCATGGATCTTTCCGTCACCATTACCGGTGATTCGGCCTATGTAGCGACTGAGCTGGGTGAATGTGAAGTCTCCTGGCAGCCGCTACAAGATGCCTAATCCAGCGCAAGACACTTGCTGGCTTCGGCTTTAATCCAGCCACGCAGCAAAGTGTTCGAAGCCACCATAAACAAAGATTTCAGAATCATTTTATAGACCCAGTGTCGATCAACCTTGATCGTGGCATCGACATCCAGCCAGTGATGACTGCCGGACAGCTTTGCCAATGTCCCAAGGCCTATCATCAACGGCCACAGCGCTGCCAGACGCAAACGAAGGCAATGACGCGGGATGGCCAAGACATAATTCTGCGCCGCTTCAAACTGTTGCAGTGCCAAATCTATGCCTTGCTGCAATAGCGGTCTGGCCAGCTCACTATTGGATTTATGCAGCAATTGTTCGATGCTGAGCTGGTGCTGATCAAGCCAGGCCTGCGGCAGATAACAACGACCGATACGTAGATCACGCGGCAGGTCTCGCAGAATGTTGGTCATTTGCAGCCCCTGACCAAAACACACCCCCAACTCGGTCAGCCTGTTGCTGTCCCAGTGCGACAAGGCAGCCACATGAGCCATGCTCACCTGGGTCCAAAACTCACCCACACAGCCAGCCACCAAATAGGTATAACGGTCAAGCTCAGCCTGCACTTGCAGGGCTTTGACCTCACCGCTCTCTTCCGCCGGAAAGCAATTCAGATCAAACACCATGCCATCAGTGAGTGTGGCCACCACCTGCCGAATCAGGGCTTGGTTCTGCCCGGTTTGCATTGCGAACAGTGCAAACAACTGCGGCAGCAGTGCCAGCAGGCGTTGTTCATCCTGATTTTGCAAACGCCCTTGTAATGCTGCCTGAATCTCAACGCAGTCACCCGCTGCATCAGGCTGTGCGACAAAGACCTTGAATTGCTGTAACTGCGCCAGACGCTGATCGCCTGGCAGCACGGTGGTATCCGCCAGGGTGTCTGCTGCACGCGCCAGCAAATAGGCCAAACCAATCGGCTCACGCACAGTCTCGGGCAACACACGCAGGGTCAGATAAAAACTGCGTGACACCCCTTTCAAGATGTCTTGCAACAACAGTTTTTTATCTGCCTGGTTATTCAGCAATCATTTCACCCAAGCTTTAGAAATGGACTAACGGAAATATAAACCAGCACAGCGATAAACAGCAGATACGAGACATAACGCAGGGGGTGATCTTTAAACAGGTCAACCGCACTGCGCTGCTTACCCTGTTGTTTAAGTGCCTGATATTCGGATTGAGCCCGCGCCTGATAGTCTATTTGATATTCGTCCAGCAGTTGTTTGGCCAAATCAAACTGAGTCTCATCCTTGACCCAAATAGAGGGCATAGAGATTCCCCAGCTACCCGCCGGGGTCTCATAAAAATCAATCTGCTGCTCGGTCAACAGGGCGCATAGCCCCTCCACCTCTTCATCGGGCACACCACGCAGAATAAACAACTGTTTTGCCATCGATGTAAGACTCGTCTATTCAGTCTTGCTTTGGCTCAGTACATACTCACTCAAGCCCTGCAATACCTCAGCCTGAATATTGGGAAAGGCAGGCATCATAAAGCTGCCCTGGCTGACCTTGCTGGCGATTGCCGTGGTGTTGGCCATGGCTTTATCCAACTCAAAATAATGGCCGCCTTCCTTGGGCTGATGACACTCAACACAAGTCGTCTTGAAAACATCTTCACCCGTTGCACCACTGCCAGGTTTATAGTCATTACTTTTAGAACAACCTACAGCCAGCAAAAGGCTCAAGGGTAATACAATCATCACTCGTTTCACGGTCTTATCCTATCCATTTTGTATAATTCAAACGTGTATGCAACTAAATCAAAAATCGGCCCCATTCTACCAGCCCTGTTCATGCGTTAATATGACTAAACGATAACAACGGCAGACAACACATGACCGCACTACACGCCAAGCCCTACACCCCCGGCCGAGTCAAAGGTCCCATCCGTATCGGCATCGAAAACGCCACACGTGATGGAATCTCAGTCATCGAGCAACATGAGCTGGCCAACTTTAACGGCTCCTGCGAAGGTCTGGCGGTGGTCAACGGCGCAGCCTTTTCACATGCCATGATTCGCGCCCAAAGCCACGCCATTCCCAGTATTATTCTCAGTGCAGAGCAGGCCGCACAACTCAGCACCGGCACTGAGATGGTGCTGGACGGCCAACGCGGCCTGTTGTTTAGTCCGGAATTGCTTAAGCAACACCCACCAATAGACATCAAGACCCCCGCCCTGTTCAGTCCGATTGAAACCAGTGATGGCGAACGCATTATGATGCGCGCCAGCGTCAGCAATCGCCCCGGGGTGATGCGCTCACTCAGCTGCGGCACCAGTGCCATCGGCTTGTTGCGGATGGAATACCTGGGCAGCCAAAGCAGCACCCCACCCGGACTGGCGTTTTTCCTCAATGAACTCGGCACCTGCTGCGACGAAGCCGAACCCCTGCCCCTGATCGCACGCCTGCCTGACTTCAGCAACGACAAACTGCCCAATTGGTGCAAGTCGCTCGACCGCACCTTTGATAGTGATAGTCGCGGCACACGCATTTACGATCAGGAACCGTTTAAGACCCTGATCGACAACATTCTCGAAGCCGCCAATCAATGCTCGGAATATTATGATTTGCGCCTGCTAATTCCCTATATCGACTCCGCTGATGAGTTTGTGCGCCTGCGTGAGCAATTCAAAATCAAACTATCAGGCATGTTTTCCATCGGTGCCATGCTGGAAACCGTCAACGCCTGCAAACAAGTCGACAGTCTGCTAAAAGAAGCCGACTTTATCGCCCTGGGCACCAACGAGATCATCGCCAACCTGCTTGACTGTTCACGCGACAGCGAGCTGATGAACGCCTATGACCCGGCCATCTACCAACTGCTGCAACAGATAGCACAACAGGCTGGCCCAAGGACGAAAGAGATTCAACTCAACGGCCAACTCATCCGGATGCCAGGGGTATTACCCGTGCTAATTGGAATGGGCTATCGAATTTTTTCCATTGATCCGCTGCTGATTCCCTATCTTGCAGATGAGATCAAACAAACAGATACAAACAAGGCCGCCCAATGGGCACAACAGATCTGCATGGCCACAGATGACAAAGCAGTCAAAGACATAATGACGTTGGGTAAGCGCTAAAGATGCACTACCTTTAGAAGCAAGCACTCGATAATCAGGGAGAGATACAATGACCGAGATTGAAGACCTAAATGCCCAGTTTGGCATCACCAATCAACTGACATTTGCCACCGCGCCAGGCAGTCTGACTGTTGCCAATATCAACAACCAACATGCCAGCGCCACCATAGCCTTACAAGGCGGCCACCTGATGACCTGGACACCCAAAGGCGAAAATCCCGTTGTCTGGCTATCACCTGCCGCCAAGCTGGCACCCGGAAAATCAATCCGTGGCGGCGTGCCAATCTGCTGGCCCTGGTTTGGTGCCCACGCCACTGAAGACACCTTTCCCTCCCATGGTTTTGCCCGCACCAGCCAATGGCAAGTAACCGAAACCAGCACACTGGCCGACGGCGCAACACAATTAAAGTTTGAACTTGAGCCAGCCAAGATGCCCAAACAACAATGGCCACACGCCTGCACCGTGCAGTGCATCATCACCGTTGGCCACACCCTGCAAATGGAACTGGTCACCAGCAATTGCGGTGAAGACGAAATCACCATCAGCGAAGCACTGCACACCTATTTCGCCGTCAGCGATGTGCGCAACATCAGCATCGACGGTCTGGATGGCTGCCACTACCAGGACAAGGTCGATGCATTTAAAGAAAAACAACAAACGGGGGCTTTGGCATTTTCATCCGAGGTCGATCGCGTCTACATCGATACCCAGGCAGACTGCATCATCCATGACCCCGGCCTGTCGCGTCAGATTCGCATCAGCAAAGCCGGCAGTGACTCAACAATCATTTGGAATCCGTGGATAGAAAAAGCTAGGCAGATGGGGGACCTGGGGGATGATGGCTATCTGAACATGGTCTGCGTTGAAAGCGCCAATGCCGGGAAAAATAGCGTCACACTTGCAGCAGGTATCAAACACAGCCTCAAGGTCTGTTACTCCGTCGAAAAAAATTAATCAAGCAGGGGTTTATACCCCGGCTTTCACAGGCTGTTAAATAGCACTCTCAACACCCCGAATCCGTAATCGTAGCGCGAGAAAGATAAATAATTTCAGGGCCGCCTTATTTGTCACAAGACAGTCATCGATACGTCATTCAGTAGTCACAACCTTGCTCAACAACATACATCTTTAAACTTAAAGATGAGCATAAAAAGATGGTTATTAAAAAGGGCTTGAAAAAAACGGCCATTACACTGGCAATGGTTTCAGCAACAGCATCAATAACCGCTTGCAATAACACTAACGATACTGAAACAGTCAACATCAATAGCAATTCAGCAATTGCGTCAGTCAATCAATATTTTCAACGCGTTAGCAGTTTTCCTGTTTTTCAGAACAGCGACATCGCCAATAAAACCGTGGCAGAGATTGTTGCCAGCGCCAATGATGGCAACACCCTGGTCTATACAGATGGTAAGTTGGGAAAAATCGGTTTTGTCGATATCAGCGATATCAACTTACCCACAGCAGCGGGCAGTGTCGACATCAGTGGTGAACCCTCTTCAGTAGCGGTTGTTGGCAACTACGCCCTGGCAACGGTCAATACCTCTCTGGACTTTATCAATACCAGCGGCTATCTGGTGGTCATCGATATCAACACAAAAACCATTATTGCAACCATCGCCCTGGCTGGTCAGCCAGACTCTATCGCCGTATCACCTGATGGACAATATGCCGCCATTGCAATCGAAAATGAACGTAATGAAGAACTGGGTGACGGCGCACCACCTCAGGCTCCGGCTGGTCTGCTGCAAATTGTTAAGTTCAATGATATACCGGCCAATTGGACCCTTAGAGATGTCAGCCTGAGTGGCCTGGCCGATCTTTATGCTGATGATCCGGAAACTGAGTTTATTGACAACAATGACAATAATATTGCTGTCATTACGCTACAGGAAAACAACCACATTGTACTGATTGACCTCAGCGATGGCAGCATCGTCAACCATTTCAGTGCCGGTACGGTAGACCTGAACAATATTGATGCCACCAAGGACGGTCTGATTAAACTGACTGAAAACCTGAGCAATGTATTACGCGAACCAGATGGTGTGTCGTGGCTGGACAATGACCACTTCGCCACGGCCAACGAGGGAGACCTGAATGGTGGCAGCCGTGGTTTTACTATGAGACCTTTGCACGATACAGGCGCGAAAGAAAAATGAGCTAATATTTTACTGATTGAGGCAGAAAATGCAGTTAATAGCGAGCTATTGACAATTTTTCTCACGAAAAGCAGGGGAATATTAGCCCTTTTTATTCGTGATTGTATCGTTCAAAGGCCTCAGTATGATGCATGATACCTCATTCATCATTTAACACCGATAA
>JAJRUN010000108.1 GCA_024277755.1 Gammaproteobacteria bacterium
CAATCACGAGTAAAAATGGCTAATATTCTCCTGCTTTTCGTTAGAAAACTTGTCAATAGCTCGCTATTAACTGCATTTTCTGCCTCAATCAGAAAAATATTAGCTCATTTTTCTTTCGCACCTGTATCGTGCAAAGGTCTCACATGAAAAGAATACTAATCCCCCTGGCACAGGGCTGCGAAGAGATGGAGGCCATCACCATCATTGACTTGTTACGCCGCGCACAATTCGATGTCACCAGCGCCGGACTGGAACAACAGCCGACACCAATCAAGGCAAGCCGCGGCACCATCTTTCTGCCCGACACCAGCCTAGACCAAGCCCTCAAAATAGACTACGACATGCTCGTCCTGCCTGGCGGCCTGCCCGGTGCCGATCATCTCAATGATGACCCACGAATCATCAAATTGATCCAGAAAATGGCCACCGAAAACAAATACACCTGCGCCATTTGTGCCGCCCCCCGCGTCCTGGCACGCGCAGGAGTGTTACAAAACAAACGCGCCACCAGCTACCCCGGCACACTCGACCAAATGGAAGTTTCTGGCATGATATACACCGCTGAGGCCGTCACCATCGACAACAAGATCATCACTGGCCGCGGCCCGGGCGTAGTCATAGATTTTACTTTAGCGCTAATCGAAGCCCTTGGCGGCAACACGCTAAAACAGCAGGTCGAAACACCCCTGCTAGGCTAAAACAACAAAAGGCCGCTCAATGAGCGGCCTAACGAGCCATCCGTGGCAGTTTCTCCATCCACCCCTGTTATTATTATTGCGCTTCCTGCAAACCTTTATTCATTGCATTCAGCCAGTCCGCCAAACATTCTACAGCAGCCTGCCAACGGGTCAATTGCTGCTCTATCTCTTGTTTTTTCAGCATAGAGACAAACCTGAACAACCCATTCCCCGACTGCTTGATCGTATCTCGCACCTGAAACAACCGAACAATCTCCTCGTACTGCTGAGCAAACTGATGATTAAACACATCCCCCATACTAGCCTTCACCTGACCAACCGATTCCAGCCGCATCCCCAAAACTGCTTCACAAGCCATGGTCAATTCCAGACAGGCACGCCTGCTGCGTTTATGCTCGATTGACCGTGCAGCATCGTGCAACAAGGCCAGCGACAACTGACGACTAAAAAACTCACTCATGTAGTCGTGCATGTTTTGTTGTTCATAATCAGCAACCAACTCCAATCGCGGCTCAACAGGTGTCAACTTGGCCTTCTCGTCTTCAGACATTGCCGAGTCAGAGTCGTTATAGAAGCGTTCATACATCTCTATGGCAGCGAACAACGAACGCCATGTCTTGAATTGCAAAAACACCAGCAGCCGCTCAACCATCACCCTGGCGGCTTCGCCATGCACCATCTCATCACCCAGACGCCCATCACGTGTCACCGTGATTTCCAGATGCGAGACAGAATAGTACCAACCATTTCCCGCCGGAGGCTTGATGCGACCAAGGCGTGCATTAGGAAACAGTTTTACTTCTGAATCCCAACCCTTGAGATTGACAGAGATCACCACAGGCTCTTTCGATTCGGTCTTCACCAGAATCGGTTTGGGCAGACTCACTTCATAGGTTGCAAACAGCCACATAAGACACTCAAAAAGATGATTTACCTAGCAACTGCAAAAATGCTGCCAAGCAGCCTTGCAAACTAGTCACGCCCTGATCGTGAAGGCCAGTAAGTCATTAATATTATTAGACCTATGCCACCCAGTAACCAGGAAGAAAAAGGAATATCAGCAACCATACGCGGTGCATAGCCATCCAAACCAAGAATCACTGCGGCAGAAACAATCAGACCTGCGGCAGTAATGGCGGCAAAGCTGCGCCGGTTCGAAGCGCGAACTTCACACCGCAGTTTAACCATCTCGTCCGAGCGCCAGCGCAACTCCAACTCACCTTTTTGCGCCTGCCTGGTCAGGTCATGAATCATGGTTGGCAGCTGCGGCAGAATCTCGACCCACATCGGCAGATTAGCCTTGAGGTTTTTAAGGAGGGCCTTTGGCCCAAGCTGCTCACTCATCCAGCGCTCAAGAAAAGGCTTGGCCGTCTGCCACAGATCCAGGTCAGGATAAAGCTGCCGCCCCAGCCCCTCAATATTGAGCAAGGTTTTTTGCAACAACACCAACTGCGGCTGAACCTCCATATCGAAACGACGCGCCGTCTGAAACAGGCGTAACAACAGGTGACCAAAAGAAATATCCTTGAGCGGCCGTTCGAAGATAGGCTCGCACACTGTGCGAATAGCCGCCTCAAACTCATCAATACGCGTACCACTCGGCACCCACTCCGACTCCACATGCAGCTCGGCGACACGACGATAATCACGGTTAAAAAAGGCCAGGAAGTTTTCAGCCAGATAACGCTGGTCTTCCGGACTAAGCGCCCCCATGATGCCAAAATCAACCGCCAGATATTGCCCCTCAGGTGAGACAAAGATATTACCTGGATGCATATCGGCATGAAAAAAGTTGTATTTAAACACCTGGGTAAAGAAAATCTCCACCCCGCGTTCTGACAACTGCTTCATATCTATATTCTGCTGCCGTAGTTCATCCACATTACCGATCGGAGTGCCAAAAATTCGCTCCATCACCATCACATTACGACGACAATGCGGCCAATAAACTTCGGGAATATACAACTGCTCTGAATCAAGGAAGTTGCGGCGTAACTGCGAGGCATTACCCGCCTCACGCATCAAATCCAGCTCGTCGAGGATCGTCTTTTCATATTCACGCACCACCTCAACCGGCCGCAAGCGGCGTCCTTCACGCCAGTAACGTTCCGCCAAACGAGCAATGGTATAAAGCAGACTGACATCACGTTCAATCACGCGCTTGATATCTGGACGCACCACCTTAACCACCACATCAGTACCATCAAGCAGGCGTGCGACATGCACCTGGGCTATCGACGCAGATGCCAGCGGCGTCTCATCAAACTCAGCAAAGACCTCGTGAATATCCTGTTTGTAGGATCGTTCAATTATCTGCCGTGCCTGCACACCGGGAAACGGCGAGACCTGATCCTGCAGCTTGGCTAATTCATCGGCAATATCATCCGGCAGCAGGTCACGCCGCGTGGACAGGATCTGGCCAAACTTGACAAACAAAGGCCCCAGCTCTTCCAGGGCTGCGCGGATACGCTCGGCCCGAGGCGCCTGGTTTTGACGCAGCCAGTGCGGCGGCCAGACAAACAACAAAAACCGAAACGGTCGAAACAGATGGGTAGCAAAGATGACATCGTCCAGACCGTGCTTCACCAACACCCAGTTGATATGCAGCAATCGCCCAATCTGACTAAAGCCAATCATGTATGGGCCGCCTTTATCTGCACTTGCAGGCGTTTTACCCGCTGCGCCAATCTGTCGACATCAGAACGTAGCGTATCCACTCGATCGAGAAACTGATCCAACTCCGGCTTGACCACCAGGTCACGACTCTCTTCCTGAAAATACTCAGCCACGTCGCGCCCCACCGTCTCAACCGTCTTACCGCCCCAAGCAAACAGGTCGCGCACAACATTACCAACCTGATGGGCAATCACATCTCCGCTCAGACGCGAAAGCTGCTCCTCCCAATCAAGATCAAGACTATCGAGAATATGCTGCACCTTACGTCCCAGCTGGGCATCACCCACCATCTCTACACCATCGCCAAACACACTGGCCGGATTATCACTCAGCCCCAGCCTCGCCAGGCTGAACACACCGCCCTTGATGGTCACATCCGGCTCACCCTCAAAGATACTCTGCACGCGCAGGCCAACCTCAGTGGGAACCAGATAGATAGGTCTGCCCAAGCCGGCAATCGCCAGCGCAATCACCCTACCTTCAAGCTGTGTCACCTGGGCCAGAGTCTCCGGGTCCATTTGCAGACAATGGTTCAGCGCCTTTTCCAGCGCCGCAGTGGCTAATAGCGGCAGAACCATATTCAGAACTTGTAGCCACGGTGCAAGGCAACAATACCACCGCTCATATTATGAAAATCACAACGCTCAAAACCAGCCGTCTGCATCATTATTTTTAACTCTTCCTGACCAGGATGCATGCGAATCGACTCGGCCAGATAACGATAACTGGCTTCATCATTGGCGATCAGCTTGCCCATCAACGGCAACAACTTGAACGAATAAGTGTCATAGATTGGCTTCAACCCCGGCACCGCCGGCTTGGAAAACTCCAGCACCAGCAGACGACCACCCGGCTTGAGGCAGCGATAAATGGAACGCAGCGCCAAGTCTTTATCGGTAACATTACGCAAGCCAAAGGCCATAGTGACACAATCAAAATAATTATCGGGGAAGGGCAAATACTGGGCATCGGCCTGGACAAAACGGACATTACCCACCACCCCCTTATCAAGCAGGCGATCACGGCCATTGCCCAGCATGGCACCATTGATATCCGACGACACCACCTCGCCCTTGCTGCCCACCAACGTCGACAGTTTGGCCGCCAGATCACCTGTACCAGAGGCCAGATCCAAGGCTCGCTGACCGGGTTTGAGACCGGTCATTTCCATGGTAAAGCGCTTCCACAAACGGTGAACACCAAACGACATCACATCGTTCATGACATCATATGAATCGGCTACCGAGTCAAATACCTCGCGTACCTTGCCGGCCTTTTCTTCCAGCGGCACCTGTTTGAAACCAAAATGAGTACTCTTTTGCTGTTCAGTCATGAGCCTGACTCTTCAGTGTGTGGCATCGCCATCCCGGACAAGTGTTCGTGTCCCGTCTCTTTCAGGCGCACCAGGTAATTCTGCCACATCTGCGCCTGATTCTGGCCATAGCGGTACAGCAATTTCCAGTCGTAAAGACCAGTATTGTGACCATCATCAAAATAGAGTTTGATTGCATATTGGCCAACCGGCTCTATGGCAACAATATTCACCCCCTCCTTGCCCACCTGTAACACCTCCTGACCCACACCATGACCACGCACCTCAGCCGACGGTGAGTGCACCCGCAGAAATTCACACGGCAGTTCAAAATCAGCGCCGTCGTCAAAACTGATCTGCAAGATATGGGACTTCTGATGCAAACGAATATCTGTCGGTATAGGCATGCTCATTTCAATCGACTTCCTTAAAGAATGTAACGACTCAGATCTTCGTTATGGGCCAGCTTATCCAGCTGCGAATCGACGTAAGCGGCATCAATGGCCAGACGGCTGCCAGACTTATCTGGTGCCTCATAAGAGATCAATTCCAACAGGCGCTCCATTACCGTATGCAATCGACGCGCACCGATATTCTCGGTACGCTCATTGACCTGCCAGGCAATCTCGGCAAGACGTTTGACACCATCCTCTGCAAACTCCAGCGCCACCCCTTCAGTAGACATCAAAGCACAGTACTGTTTGGTCAACGAGGCGTCGGGCTCAGTGAGAATACAAATAAAATCTTCTGTGGTCAGCGCTTCAAGCTCCACCCGAATCGGTAGGCGGCCCTGCAACTCAGGCACCAAATCCGACGGTTTGGCCATATGAAAGGCACCTGAGGCAATAAAGAGAATGTGATCAGTTTTGAGCATGCCGTGCTTGGTCGAAACGGTACAACCCTCCACCAGCGGCAACAGGTCTCGCTGCACCCCCTCACGACTGATATCTGTGCCCGAAGTTTCGCCGCGTTTGGCAATCTTATCCAACTCGTCAATGAAGACAATGCCGTTCTGCTCGGCATTGTGCAACGCCTGAGTCTTGATATCTTCCTCGTTGACCAACTTGGCAGCCTCTTCATCCATCAACAACTTAAAGGCCTCTTTAACCGGCAATTTACGTGTCTGCAACTTGCCGTTACCCATGTTCTGGAAGATGTTCTGCAGCTGTCCAGTCATATCTTCCATGCCAGGCGGCCCCATGATCTCGACGCTGGCTGCTGGCGCAGACAACTCGACTTCGATTTCACGCTCATCCAGCTCGCCTTCACGCAGCTTCTTGCGAAACACCTGACGTGTTGACGAGCTGCGACTGGCCCCTTCATCGCCACGGGCTGGAGGCAACAGAATATCGAGAATCCTGTCCTCAGCCGCCTCTTCGGCACGAAAACGCACCTCTTTTTTGGCCTGCTCTCGGGTCATTTTGATCGAGACATCCACCAGATCACGAATGATAGATTCCACATCGCGTCCGACATACCCCACCTCAGTAAACTTGGTCGCCTCCACCTTTATAAAAGGGGCATTAGCCAGCTTGGCCAGACGCCGGGCAATCTCGGTCTTGCCAACGCCGGTGGGGCCAATCATAAGAATATTTTTGGGCGTTATTTCATTTCTCAGCGGCTCATCCACCTGACCTCTGCGCCAACGGTTACGCAGGGCAACCGCCACAGCGCGTTTGGCCGCCGCCTGGCCGATGATGTGCTTGTCCAGTTCTTGAACGATCTCTCTTGGTGTCATCTCTGACATAATCTTTTAAACCTTTCTTACTGTTTCTGTTGCTATGCTTAATTCTTCGATGGTGAGGTTGCCGTTGGTGTAGACACAAATATCAGAGGCAATACCCAAGCCCTTTTCAACAATGGCACGGGCATCCAGATCGGTATTATCCAACAACGCACAGGCTGCTGCCTGGGCAAATGAACCACCTGAACCGATGGCCATTAAATCCTCTTCATGCTCCGGCTCAATCACATCACCATTACCGGTAATAATCAACGAGGCCTTGGTATCCGCCACCAGCAGCAAGGCCTCAAGCCGACGCAAGGCGCGGTCGGTACGCCAATCTTTAGCCAACTCAACGGCAGCGCGCACCAGATGACCGGAATGCTTTTCCAACTGGGCTTCAAACCTTTCAAACAGGGTGAACGCATCGGCTGTGCCGCCAGCAAAGCCGGCGATGACTTTATCATTATAAAGACGACGCACCTTGCGAGCATTGCCTTTCATGACCGTATTTCCCAGTGATACCTGACCATCCCCACCAATCACCACCTTGTCGCCACGCCGGACAGACAAGATAGTTGTGCCACGAAACTGCTCCACGAGGCCGCTCCTTAAACTGTTCTAAAAAAGTGACGCTTATTGTACACCAACGAAGGGCGGGGCTGCCCTGGCAGCAGACCGAATAACGACAGAATTAAACTTTAATCAGATGGATCAACCGCAACCACCTGATTGCGGCCTTGGCGCTTGGCCTGATAGAGCATCTGATCAGCCATTTCACGCAACTCACCCACATCACTAATAGCAGGCGCTGCGGCAACCCCGACACTAAGCGTGACCGTTATATTCTGATCACCGGCATTATGCAGTAATTCTGCAAACCCTTGCCTGATGTCATCCATCACCTTGACCGCCGCAGTCAATGGCGTTTCAGACATGATGACCGCAAATTCCTCACCACCATAACGACCAACAATATCGGTATTGCGCAGGCGCTGCTTCAACAGCCGCGCCAAACTTTTTATCACCCGGTCACCAACAGCATGACCGTGGTTATCATTGACCAATTTAAAATAATCAATATCCAGCATGGCAAATGAAGCACAACCACCATGGCGTCTAATTCTGGCCATTTCCTGAGTTAAATACTCCATAATCCGACGATGATTCAGCAAACCGGTAAGGCTATCCTGCGACATGCGCGAACCAAGCCCTCGATAACGCTCCGCTCTGATTGAAACCGATTTAATAAGATTGACGGGCTTAATCGGTTTGGAAAGAAAGTCATCCCCCCCCGTACTCATGGCGTCCAGCTGAATATTGCGATTGGTTTCAGCCGATAAAAATACGATGGGCAAGCCCAGGTAGGCCGGCTGCTGTCGAATCACTGCCGCCAGCTCAACACCACTGCAATAAGGCATATACACATCCATCAACACCAACTCAGGTGAAAACTCATCGATCGCTGCCAGCACCTTCTCCGGGTCAACCACCACCTCAGCCTCCATTCCCACCTGACTCAGCAGGCTGGCGTAATAAATCGCCTGCGACTTTGAATCATCAACAACCAAAATACGATAAGGCTGAACCTCTTCTGCTGAAGTCAGCTCATCCAGCACATCCACCAACGACTCGATGGCGAGCGGTTTTTTAAAATAGGCCCGCCCCCCCGCACGAACAGACTCAAGCCTGGCCTCAAAATCACAACGGTCGGAAATAAAAATAGCCGGAACGGGATCAGCCAGCTCGGCATTAATCGCCTTAATGACGTCAATACCCGCCAAACCACCTTCCACCAGCACAATTTCAGCAATAATAGCCGCTGGCCGGCGCCCCCGGGTGGCCGCAACCAGTTCAGAAGCACTGGCAAATTTCTCGGTTTTATAACCAAAGTGGCTAAGCTGAACAGCCAGGTTTTTTCCACCCTGCCCCTCATCCTCCAGCAGGTAAACAACTCGCCCATAGTGCGACTTCGGCAATACCGCAACCGCTGGCAACTCAACCCCTTCTTTATTCTGCTCCTGGCCGGCCTGCTGCATGGCAAGCCTAACCTGCTGCAATAGCATTTCAAGCCCATCCAGATCCTGAGCCAAATCCGCAGAAACAAGCTGATGTTCAAGCGCACGAGCCACGTTGCTTAAAGCTTCACAACCAAAAGTTGCCCCCGCCCCCGTCAGCGAGTGCGCCGCTCGGTGAAAGTCAGCCAGCGCCGATTCATCCAGGGTCTGACGCCAGCACTGTAGACCGCTTTCCAAGGCATCCAGCCGTTTGGGCAACTGCTCAATAAAATTTTGTCGCAAAGCATCAAGCTGCGCGTTCAATTTATTTTTATCTACCACCCGACAAAACCCCTTTACCAATCAGCTCAAACCAAAAACACACCACCACAGCCAGCTATCGGCCAAAAGCCACTCTTTTCAAGCATACAGATGGATAAACA
>JAJRUN010000109.1 GCA_024277755.1 Gammaproteobacteria bacterium
CCATTGCCATGGCAACCGGTGAAAGTCTGGACGGACGGCCAATGGAGTTGCTGTTGAAGGCGCTGTCGATTGATCCGAATAACCAAAAGGCGCTATGGCTGGCAGGGACGGGGCTGTTCGAACGTGGTGATTTTGCTGGTGCTATTGAGCACTGGCGGCATTTGCGTGATCTGTTGCCGCCTGGTTCTGAAGATATTGAGGTAATGCATGCCAACATTACTGAGGCAGAGTCTTACCTCAAACGCCAGTTGGCAGGTGAGTTTGGTCAGGCACCGGCGCAACAGCATTTGTCTGTAGTGACAGAGACCAGCAAGGCGGCTGTTGCTGCTCATGTTAAGGGGCGTGTTTCTATCGCCGCTGATCTGGCAGGGAAGTTTGCTGCTGGCGATACTCTGTTTGTGTTTGCTCGTGCCGTCAATGGCCCACCAATGCCGCTGGCGATTATTCGAGCAACAGCGAGTGAGCTGCCGTTGGCGTTTAGCCTTGATGAAAGCATGGCGATGATGCCGAGCATGAGTCTGGCCAAATTCAGTGAGGTGATTATCGGTGCACGAATTTCCAAGACGGGTAATGCCATGCCTCAAAGCGGTGACCTGCAGGGGGCAACTACCGCTGTGGCTGTGGGGAGTGAAGGCTTGGAGATTGTGATCGACACAATCGTGCCCTGACCGGGGTTGCGATGAGAAAACTCAGAACAAGGGCGTGGCAATACTGTTTGATATTGCTGCTGCCCTTGTTTGCGTTTCAAGGTTGTGGTGAGCCTGATTTGCTGACAGACAATCTTGTTGTTGGTGCTGCCTTCCCTGAAATTGTCATGCGCGAGCTGGATGGCGGCACGGTTTCTATCAAACAGTACCGGGGCAGATTGGTGGTGTTGAATGCCTGGGCAACCTGGTGCGAACCATGTCGGCGTGAAATGCCGAATCTACAGCAATTGAGTGACGCACTGGATCCCGAGCGGTTTGCGGTTATCGGTTTGGCGCAGGATGAAGATGATCATCTGGTGCGTGAATATTTGCTTGATCAAAACGTGACCTTCACTAGTTATATCGATCCAGCTGGGGTGGTTGCGACAGACCTGCTTGGTATCCAGGTTTTTCCCTACACTCTCATCATTGCTCCGGATGGCCGTTTTATCCAGCGCATTGGTGGGGCTAGGGAATGGCAGCGTCAGGAAGTGATTGAGTTGCTGGAAAAAGCCTATGCCGGAGATTATTCAGCCTTGCAATAGCTAGCGGCGACACTAGCGTGCTGAAATGCTAGAATTATCTCTGGTTTTGTCGGCTAATTAACCAATTTGAGTGGTCGGAAAAATGAAAGTAAAAAGAACAGTTGGAATGATTACGCTGCTGCTATCTATGGGCGCGTTTTTATTTGCTACTAAGGTCTCAGCGGCAGACCCTCGCAACGGTGCCAAGATTTACAATATTCATTGTACTAACTGCCACGGTTCAAATGGTGCCGGGGCAATGCCGGGTATGCCTGATTTCAGGCGTGGCCAGAGTCTGTTTAAAAACAATGCATTTTTGGTGAAGGCACTTGAGGAAGGTCGAGGTATTATGCCAGCCTATCGTGGATTGCTGACCACCCAGGAAATGTTAGACGTTATCGCACACCTGAGAACCTTTCAGTAATGAGATTATTATTTGTTATTTTTGCCGTCTCGTTGTTGGCGGCATGTTCTGACTCTCCAAAATCCGCGCCTAAGGCGGAGGTCGTCGAGGTTAAGGAGTCGCCTCAAACTCAAGTTCCAGCAGACAGTTGGGTGGTGATTGATGCCTTCGAGGTAGGCCGGGATGTCTACGTTCGCTCTATGGCTGTTTCAGCAGATAAAAATAGTCTGTGGGTGGGCACTTCATCGGGGGTGCATGAGGTTAACCTGACCAATCAGTCATTGCGTAACACCTTTACCCGCGCCGATGGCCTAGCGAATGAGTATGTGTTTGCCCTGTTTATTGATAAGGATGATCACAAGTGGTTTGGTACCAATGGCGGTGGTGCGGCGCGTTATAAAGACGGTGACTGGAAGGTGTTTTTCCCCATGCATGGCCTGGCTGATTACTGGGTCTACAGCTTTGATCAGCAGGCCGATGGCAAGGTCTGGATTGGAACCTGGGCGGGTGCCAACCTTTGGGATCCCGCCACCGGTAAGTTCATCACCTATTTTGATGAGTTGGTGAATGAGTGGGTGTATGGTCTTGGCGTTGATTCTAAACAGCAGGTCTGGTTTGGCACCGAGGGCGGTGTTTCCATGTTTGATGGTAAAACCTGGACTGCCTGGACGCATAATGATGGTCTGGGTGCTGCGAATGACGAAAACCTGCCTATCAGTCTGAATACCGGGCTGGGCACACGAGAACGTCATGATTTGAATGTGATGACTGAAGGTCAGTCGACCTACAACCCCAATTACATTTTTTCTATCCATGTGGATAAATATGATCAGATTTGGGCCGGTACTTGGGGGGCTGGCGTGAGTCGCTTCGATGGCGAAAAATGGAACAACTACAATAGTAAAGACGGTTTGGCCGGTAATATTGTTTACAGTATTGCCGAGGCTGACGATGGCTCGATGTGGTTTGGTACCAATAAAGGTTTGAGCCGCTTTGATGGCGAACACTGGTATAGCTATGGGCGCAAGGATGGTTTGTTGTCTGAGCATGTTTACACCGTTGCGGTGCTGCCGGATAGTGAAGTCTGGGTAGGCACTCGTGGTGGTGTGACCCGTTTTGGTCAGGCTGATGTACAACAAGATTCAGGTAAAGCAGAATGAAGTTTAATCCAACATTGATGGCGCTGGGCGTGCTGGTTGGTGCAGGTGTGATCGTGGGGGCCTATCAGCTCGGTCAGCAAGGTTCGGCTGAGGTGGTTAACGAGCAATCTTCTGCGTTGAAACAGCAGCCGGTACAGTCAGTCACTGCTAGCGCAAATGTGGCGCCGCACGGTGATACAGCTTCCGTTGATGGAGCGCGGTTTAGTCACTTTAGAGTGGGTAATCGAAATGTGAAAAGTATCTTTGCCGATGGTCGTTATGTCTGGGTAGGTACCTCTGGTGGCGTGATTCGCTACGACACTGAGTCCGACGATTACGAACTTTTCAATAACAAAAATTAAGGCTTGTTATCGAATGGAATTTTTCACGTCAGTCGTCTGGATGATAAACGTATGGCCATAGGCACCTATGGTGGCGGTTTGGCTGTGTTTGATGTGGATGCCAATACCTGGCAGACGATTAATATTCCTGACGGTCTGGCAGATCAGTTTGTCTATGATGTGTTGACTGTTGCCAATGGCGATGTCTGGATTGCTACTTGGTCCGGAGCTAATCGGGTGCGTAATGGTGAGTTTGATAATCCCGATGCCTGGGAGACCTTTACGGTTGAGAACACTAATGGTGGTCTGCCTAACCCCTGGGTCTACGGCGTTGAAGCGGGGCTTGATGGTGATGTCTGGTTTGCAACTGAAGGTGGTCTGGCTTTGTACAAAGGTGGCAGGTGGCAGAAGTGGGGCCATGATGAAGGGCTGGGGGCTGATTATAAACTGGTTGAGAGTGCCATTCAGTTCAAGAGTGATCCAGGTCAGGCGTCAATGCATCATGCGCGGCAAAAAGATGAGCAGGGCTTACAAGACGTTAAGGTCGCCTACAATCCAAATTATGTCATTTCCCTGCAGGTGCAAAAAGATGGCACGGTTTGGGCGGGTACCTGGGGTGCTGGTTTAGGGCGTTTCAAAGATGGTGAATGGAAGAATTACACTTCATTTGATGGCTTGCCTGCCAACCATATTTTTATGCTCTATATTGATCCGCAGGATAATCTATGGGCTGGAACCAGTAAGGGGTTGGCTCGTTTTGATCCCGAAACTGAAACCTTTTCCATCAAAACCATGAATGATGGTTTGTATGCAGAAAATGTCTTTTCTATGACGACTGGCAAGGATGGCGATTTCTGGATTGGTAGTTTTGGCGGTGTTGCTCATATTGAGCAAGGCTGGACTCAGTAAAGCGGCTGTCGAAATTGTTGTGAGGAGCCTTGGGACACGCCTAGCGCTAGTTTTGTCATCGGTGTTGCTGGCCTTGGTGCTGGTGGCGGGGGTGTTGATTGAGCGGCAGTTGAGTCGGGCGATCAATAACGAAGAGATTGATCAGGCCAAAATTCATGCCCAGACCTTGCTGGCAAGCCTGCGGACTCTAATGCTGAATGGTCAGGGCACGCTGGCGCGTGACTGGCTCAATAACATGCATGATGCCCCGGGTATTGTTGATGTTGAGGTGTTACGACGAGATGGTGCCGAGGCTTTCACTGATCTGATCACTGTTGGTAAGGTGAATAGCTTTCTTGGCGATCCTGTGTTTGAGCGTGAACCATCGCCTGCGCATCATATGCCGGCATCTATTTCGGGGCCACTTGAGGTCGCCTTAAGGGGTGAGGTTGCAGTGGACCTGCGTTTTTCTGAAGAAATTACAGTGTTGCAGCCGATTGAGATCGAGACCGAATGCCTGGCCTGTCATGGTTATGATACGGGGTCGATGCGCGGTGTTCTGAAGCTGACCCTGTCGCGCGAGAAAGGTGCAGCGCGAATTATTGCAATGCGTAATAACCTGTGGGCCATTGCGGCATTGTTGGTGTTGATTATCGGGTTGACGATGCTGGTGGTGCTGCGCATCAATGTCCTAAATCCTATCAATCGCTTGAAGGATGCCATTATTCGCGTTGGTGCCGGTGAGCGCCATGTTGAACTGCCATTGCAGTGGCGTGATGAGCTTGGTCAGGTGGCCACCGTGTTTAATGATATGCAGGAAGATCTGGTTGCTAATGAGGCGCGTATTCGTGCTGTTACCGAAAATGCCTTTGATGCCATTATTACCAGTGATGAGCGTGGCGTCATTGACACTGTTAATCATGCGGTTGAGAAGCTGTTTGGTTATACGCCTGACGAATTGATTGGTCGCAATGTGTCTATTCTGATGTCGGACCCTTATCGAAAGGAACACGATCGTTATATTGATAAATACCTTGCCAGCGGCAAGGGCCGTTTGATTAATAATCGTGCCGATGTGATTGGTCTGCGCAAGGATGGTACGTCATTTCCCATAGAGATTGCCTTGAGTGAAATGTTTATCGGTGAGCAGCGTTATTTTGTAGCTGTTGCTCGTGATGTTACCGAGAGCAAACGTCAGACCGCAGCCTTACAGTATCAGGCCTTGCATGATGCCTTGACCGAGCTGCCCAATCGCAGCCTGTTGTCGGATCGTATTCACCAGAGCATTCTTCTGGCCCAACGCGAGCATCATGAGTTGGCTCTGCTGGTGATGGATCTGGATCGTTTCAAGGATATTAATGACACTCTTGGCCATCAATATGGCGATAAGGTTCTGCAAGAGGTGTCACTGCGTATGCGTTCAGCGTTGCGAGAGTCGGACACCATCGCCCGTTTGGGCGGGGATGAGTTTGCCATTCTGTTGCCGAATACCAGCCTGAGCCAGGCTAAGACCCTGGCGGACAAGTTGTTACAGATCATTGAAGAGCCGTTATTAATTGGTGAGCAGGTGCTGCATGTGGGTGGCAGTATCGGTATTACCCTATATCCGCAACATGGTGAAGATGAGGTGGCATTGATGCAACGTGCCGATGTGGCTATGTATGTGGCCAAGCGAGGTCATCATGGTTCGGCAGTGTATGATCCTAGCGTAGACCAGCATAGCCTGCGTAATCTGGCCTTGCTGGGTGAGCTGCGTGGCGCGATCGAACGTGATCAGCTGTTGTTGCACTATCAGCCCAAGGT
The DNA here is from genome assembly GCA_024277755.1 of Gammaproteobacteria bacterium. Lineage (GTDB taxonomy): Bacteria > Pseudomonadota > Gammaproteobacteria > Tenderiales > Tenderiaceae > Tenderia. Next base: position 5,785 of record JAJRUN010000109.1, read on the forward strand.
CAATCTTAAAACAGGTAAGATCTATGGTGTCGAATCATTAGTGCGCTGGCAACATCCACGGCATGGTTTGATGTATCCGGATGAGTTTGTGCCGTTGGCAGAGCAGACTGGGTTGATTGCACCATTGAGTCAGTGGGCGTTGAAAGAAGGTCTAAAAACCTGTAACGAACATTTTAATGCGATAGGCCTGGATGTTGCCGTGAACCTGTCGGTGCGTAATTTACAGGATATAAACTTTCCCGATAGGGTGGCGCGGCTGATTGATGAGCATGGTGGTGATCCTGAGCCGCTGCAATTAGAAATTACTGAAACGGCGATCATGGCAGATCCTGGTAGAGCCTTAGATGTGTTGAATCGCCTTAGTGCTATGGGTGTCAAGTTATCGATAGATGATTTTGGTACGGGGTATTCCTCGTTGGCACACCTGAAGCAGATGCCGGTAGATGAATTGAAGATCGATAAGTCATTTGTAACTGGCATGCTGGAGGATAAAAGCGATGCCATGATTGTTCGTTCAGTGATTGACCTTGCCCATAATATTGGTATCAGCGTGGTTGCTGAGGGGGTTGAGACGCAAGCAGTCTATGAACGCTTGAAAGAAATGGGCTGCGATGCAGTGCAGGGCTATTATATGGGTAAACCAATGTCTGTTGATGATTTGCTTGAATGGGCTAAAAACTCAGAGTGGCGTTTGTGAGTCTATTCTGCAGCGCTGTTTTGTTGCAAGGCAATGGGACGATAGACATCGACCTTTCTGAAAAATTGATCGGTGATATAAACGCGGCCATCCTCAGCCACATCAATCCCGGCGGGCAGCATGTAATTGCCGGGGGCACTATTCCGGCCGCGCTGGCCAATGACCATCAATAGCTCACCCTTGTCATTGAAAATTTGGACATTACCGAAGGCTGTGTCGACGACATAGATGTTACCGTCAGTATCGGTGCTTATCCCTTTGGGGCTAAAAAACTGGCCAGGGTAGCGTCCCAGTGTGCCAAAACTGAATTTATAATTGCCATCGGCATCAAAGGCCTGAATGCGGAAGTTCCCTTTGTCGACCACGTAAACGTTGCCATCAATAGCGCTGCTAACTTGCAGGGGTAGATTGAATTGGCCATTGCCGCCGCCACGCGTACCAATGGTTTTCAGGCGCTCGCCCGTCTGCGAATTAAGGATCAACATACGGTGGTCTTGGCTATCGACGCCACCGGTGTCGATCACATAAACCTTGCTGCCATCACTTGATACGGCAACGCCGGCGGGGCGTCTAAACATTTCTTTTTTGCCAAGATAGCGTAAAAATTTACCGTTCAGGTCAAATACGCTGATATGGCGGGCGCTGACATCGGCGACAAATATTTCACCTTGCAAGGAAATGTCGATGCCCACAGGCTTGAATAATTGGCCAGGCATTTCAGTGCCAAACTGTTTGTATTGGTTGTTTTTGGTATCAAACATGATGACGGCTCGCTGAACTGTATCGGTGACATAGACTCGGCCATTTTGTACTGCAACGCCATAAGGTTTGACCAGCCCCTTGATGTCATCGACTTCACCCGTGGCGTAGCGGCGTAGTTTTTTGGCGGTGGTCAGGGGTTCGATATTACTGTTGTAGCGTAGTGAACGCTCAAAGATGAAACGCGGCTCGTCCGGTGCGGCTGGGTAGACTGGTGGAACAAATGTCTCTTGGGGCGGAACTGTGCTGCATGCGGCGAGCGTCAGCGGGGCCAGCAATGAGATCAGGCAGCGAAGTGACTTGTTTATTTGATGTGACATGTCTCACACAACCGCTCGGCACCGGTTCTTAATAGCAGGTTGACGTCGGGGTTGTGAACGTTGTGGCAGCTGGCACATTCGACTTTGTTGTCGTAGATCTTCACGCCGTTGTCAAAGCCATAGTCATGATCGACGGGGCGAAAGTCAGGGTCTTTTGAGTTTAGGCCGGCGTATTCCATTGAAATTGGGTGGTCGTTCTGCAGGTCGGTACCGATGTGTTTGATTTCGATGCTGTGAGCGGCGATACCGTTGTGACATTTGCCGCAGTTCATCAGGCTGTTGCCGCCATTAAGCCGTAGATGCAAGGAGGCATCTTCACTGCTGTTCCAGGTGTCCGGTTTGAAAACCGTCATGTCCACCGCCAATGTGCCGTCATGACAGGACAGGCACAACAGGCTGATTGGGCTGGGGGTCTTGACCTTGTTGTCGAGATTGCGTGAATCGTACAGGTCATAGGCACTGTCAACCGCAGGGATGAACCTGTTCCAGCCAGGAATGCCGCCAAGCTCGCTGGAATCAGCCCCTTCTTTTTCCGGAGGCAGATGGCAATAGACACAGGGATTACCGTAATCAGCAAAGGCCAGCCCGGGCATGGCAGTCACTTCGGCGCGCTCATTGAGACCGGTGAAATCGTGTTTGGAGCCTAGAATCGTGCCCGCCAGGGCTGATCCCGACATAAGGCATGAGGCCAGCGCCAAGCCAAACAGATTTTTTGTTAAGATTTTCAACACAGAGGTTAACCGTCTATTAACGCACAACTATAAACGCCAAGCATACTAGGCCGGGCTTGGGTAGCGCAAATGCTTATTTTAGTGGAAAATAGCCCCCCTTGAATGTTAGTCGGGTGTTTGTATCTGGCTCGATGTACCTTGAACGTGAATGTTAAGGTGATAAATGCGTTTTTCCCTGTTGAAATCCCTGTGTGTTTCTGTGTTGATGTCTGCGACGGCTGGCGTGGTGTGGGCGGCAGCCCCTGTTTCGCTGGATGTGGCTGGCAATATATATAGTGAAAATTGTGCTGTTTGTCATGGTGATCGTGGCGATGGTCAAAGTCGGGCCCGTTTTGGTCTAACCCCCAAACCGCGTGATTTCACATCCCCTGGGGCTGCCGCTGAGCTAAACCGCAATCGCATGATCACCTCGGTGGTGCAGGGGCGCGAAGGCACAGCAATGGTGGGCTGGCACGGGCGGTTAAGCATGGCGCAAATCGAAGGGGTGGTGGATTATATTCGTTCTACCTTTATGCGCTTGGCCCCGACTGAGGAAGAACTGGCTGTTAACGAACCTCGCCTTCAGCATGGAAAGGTCTTGTATGAAGAGCATTGCCGGGTTTGTCATGGTGACAAGGGTAATGGTGCTACCTGGACCAATTCAGTATTAAACCCGCCGCCGCGCAATTTTACCTCACCTCAAGCGCGGCGAATTTTAACCCGTAAACGAATGTTGGCCTCGGTTACCTATGGCCGCAAAGAGACGGCAATGATGGGGTTTTCCAATCGCCTGTCTGAAACTGATGTTCACGCTGTGGTGGACTATATTCGTGCAACCTTCATGAAGGGGGCGGTGGTTGCCGATGCCGGGGTAATGGATTTGTCCGGTTCCCGGGCTTTGGGTGGTGGTCATGCGGGGGCTGCTCCACATGGTCGAGCACCTGCGTCGATCGGTTCGCATGGCATGGCGCCGCGTCTTGGTCAGTCGCAGGCTGCTGTTCATAAAGTGGATATGAATGCGCCTTTCCCGGCTGGTTTGAGGGCTGATTTCGAACGCGGCCGTGGCATCTATATGGCTAACTGCACCGCCTGTCATGGTGCGCGTGGCGATGGTCTGGGGTCGCGTGCCTATTTTATGCAGCCAAAACCACGTAATTTTCTTCATATTGAGTCGCGCAGCATGTTTAATCGTCCGGCCTTGTTTAGGGCGATTATGATGGGTAAGGCCGGTACGGTAATGCCCGCTTGGGGGACAGTGCTAACGCCACAACAAGTGGCTGATGTGGCTGAGTTTGTGTATCAGGATTTTATTCATCCTAATCCTGATGAGATCGTGCCCGAGCAGGAAGCCGCAGTGCAAGAAGATAAAAAAAAAGCTCAGTAGTCCCGAGTCAAATCGTTGAGGCGATTGCTTCGACGGTTGAGATAGCCGCAGGTAGTCAAGCTACTTCGGCCTTTGAAAAAGGCCGCGACCTTTATAATTATTATTGTTATTTCTGTCATGGCTATGCTGGCGACGCCAAGACCCTGGCGGCGACTTATTTATCACCGCCGCCACGCAACTTTACCGCCACTCGCTTACGGGAGCTGCCACGTGAACGGATGCTTAAGTCTGTCACCGATGGCCGTATGGGCACCGGTATGGCCGGTTTTAAAAACAAGCTAACGGCTGAACAGATTGAACTGGTGGTTGATTTTGTGCGGCAGGCCTTTATGGGCAGCGACAAACTCAACACCCGTTATCACACCAAAGGTAACGGCTGGCCGAATCATGAACGTTACGCCAGTGCTTTTCCGTTTGCGACGGGTGATATTCCGCTCGATACCCCACTGGAACAGTTGAATACTGAACAGCTGCAGGGCCGAAAACTATTTATGGGTAGTTGTATTACCTGTCATGACCGGGCCAAGGTTGAGAGTGAAGGGCTTGCCTGGGACTCTCGTGCTGTTTCTTATCCTCGTACAGGTTATTCGCACCGCATGCCGGATGCGGTGTCAGCGGCGACGCCGTATTCGAAACATGATGTGCTGCCAGATGCGGCTGGATTATCAGAGCAGCAGCGTCAGGGTGAGGCCTTGTATCAGACCAATTGTGCCTTTTGTCACGCGGCGGATGGTACAGGCCAGAACTGGATAGGCTCATTTCTGCAGCCACATCCACGCAACCTGACCGAGGTGGAGGAGATGACGGCGGAGCGCTTGCGCACTGTGATTTTGGATGGCCTGCCTGATACAACTATGCCAGCCTGGCGTCATGTGCTGGATGATGAGCAGGTTGATGCAGTTGTTGCCTATGTTATGCAGGTTTTTGTTGCAAATACAGCTAGCCATTAAGGTTGACGTAGTAAATTGTAGGGGAGCAATGGGTTTTCGTTTCTGCCGCACAGAGATAGAGGAATAATCATGTTGCTTTACCATTACACCAGTGCTGATGTAATAAAAAAATTTTAGAAGGCAGAAAAATTCGTTTGACGGATATCAGGTATTTAAACGACAGGAAGGAGCATGTTGAAGGGTTTAATGTGCTTAATGACTGCTTAAAAACAATGAAAGATTCGCCTGGGCGTCATGAAAAATTTGATGACGTATTGAACTTTATTGAAAATAATGTGCTGTGTTATGGAGGAAATACAAATAAATTTGAGCCTTTGTATGTGTTTTCACTTAGTGGCGCGGAAAATCAACTTAGTCAATGGCGGACTTATGGTTCGTACACCATTGTTTTTGATAAAAAGAAGCTTGAGGCGAGTGCTGGTTGTTTAGAAAAATGCCTATATGCTGAAGAAGATAAAAAACAAAAAGCAAAAGAGGTGTTGGGCAATGCCCTGTCTAGGGTTATTGAAAATCGTGGTAAGGAGATGCGAACCAGAATCAATGAAGCGTCTACGCTTATCAGCAGTCCTGGTTCTGATCTTGATATATTGATAGAAATAGTTAGACAAGCGGCGCTGTTTAAAAATGATGGGTTTCAGGAAGAAAAAGAATTCCGAATTGTTTCACAGGCTAAATATTTTCACGATGAAAGTGAGCTTGTCGCAAAACCTGATGCTAGTTTCGAGAATTATAGTAAATGGGGGATGCTGAGGCCGCACACAGATATTGAAATAGGGTTGGATTGTGTAAGATGTGTGCAACTTGGTCCCATAGATAAGCAAGGTCTCGCACACGAGTCAATGGAAAAGTTTGTCAATGGAGTTCAAGAAAAGTGGAATAAAGAACGTCCTGACAGGGTGTGCAAAATAGAAATAACAGCATCCGGCATATCGTATCGGGAATAGTATGGTTCAGGGCATCACCTTTATAAGGCGATGCAATAAAAATTTATTGGAGTGGTAGAGGATATGATCAAGGCAGGCATAGTGGGTGGCACAGGCTACACCGGCGTGGAGTTGTTGCGTTTGTTGGCGGCGCACCCTGAGGTTGAATTGTGTGTTATTACCTCTCGCTCGGAAGCAGGCCTGCCCGTTGCCGGTATGTTTCCCAATCTGCGTAACAAACTTGATCTCTGTTTTAGTGAGCCAACGCTGGAGAATCTGGCGCAGTGTGATGTGGTGTTTTACGCCACGCCGCATGGTGTGGCGATGGCGGGTGCGACCGAGTTGCTTGAAAAGGGGGTAAAGGTCATTGATCTGGGGGCCGATTTTCGCATCAAGGACATTTCCACCTGGGAGCAGTGGTATGGCATGTCGCATACGACACCGGAGCTGGTGGCTGAGGCTGTTTATGGTCTGCCTGAAATAAATAGAGACGAGATTAAGTCAGCGCGTTTGATTGCCTGCCCAGGTTGTTATCCCACGGCTGTGCAGTTGGGTTTTATGCCATTGTTGGAAAATGGTTTGGTGGAAGTGGACCGTCTGATTGCCGATGCCAAGTCGGGTGTGAGTGGTGCCGGGCGCAAGGCCAATGTTGGAGCGCTGCTGTGTGAGAGCAGTGAAAATTTCAAGGCCTACGCTGTTGCAGGTCATAGACACCTGCCTGAGATTAGTCAGGGCCTGGTACAGATGGCGGGCACGAATGTGGGGCTTACCTTCGTGCCACATCTAACGCCGATGATCCGTGGTATTCATGCCACGCTTTATGCGACATTGAAGAGTGATGTTGATTTGCAGTCGCTGTATGAACAGCGTTACCAGGATGAAACTTTTGTTGATGTGATGCCAGCAGGCTCTCACCCGGAGACGCGCAGCGTTAAGGGGGCCAATCAATGTCGTATTGCTATTCATCGGCCTCAGGGTGGCGACATGGTAGTGGTGTTGTCGGTTATTGATAATCTGGTCAAAGGGGCGGCGGGTCAGGCGGTGCAAAATATGAACATTATGTTTGCGCTGGATGAGGCTTCAGGTTTGGGCGGTATTGCCCTGTTGCCATGATGAGCGCTTACTGAGTCCAGGGTGAGATAGGTGAAGACAGGCGATTTGGTGGTTAAAAGTCATCGCCCTTGGCGGCGTTGGCTGGTTTTGATCGGTAGCTGGTTGGGAGTGGTATTTGTTGCTGTGTCCAGCTATTGGCTGGGGCAGACTCAGGCCGGTTATAACCTTGTTGATGTTGCTCGCGAACGTGAAGCGCTACAATTGGCGCTGGCTGAGCAGAAAGGTAATGCCCGGCAGCAGAGTGCACAGGTTGCGGTGTTGGAAAGAACTCAGATTATTGATAGCCAATCTTATGATGTTGTCCGTAGTGACCTTAAACAGATGCAGGAAGAAATTCTGGAATTGCGCGAGGAGGTAGAGTTTTATCGCGGGATTGTTTCTCCGCGTGAGCGCCAGGCGGGTTTGGATATTCAAACATTTAAAATTGAATCGGCAGACGAAGAGCGCTTACATCACTTTGAGCTGGTGATGAGCCAGGTGTTAAAAAATGATCGTTTTGTCAAAGGGGTAGTGACGCTGGTTGTGCATGGGGTCCAAAATGGTGAACCCCTAAGTCTTGATTTTAGAGATATTTCGCCGAATAAGAGTGTTGGTCGCAATCTTAGTTTTCGCTATTTTCAACGGATGAAAGGAGACATTCGTCTGCCTGAGGGGTTTGCCCCTCGAAGTGTCATGATCGAAATGCTACCTCAGAAACGCAAGGCGGTTAGTAAAAGCTTTGATTGGCAAGAGATAAGCGCTGAATAACTGACTATTCCTGCGTTCTTGTCAGTGTTAGCGCGGTAGGGTGTTGTTTTTATGGGATAGATTGTTTGCCTGTAAACCACATGATACGGTTGCTGCAAACTTTCAGGGCTCTCAGTAACGGCATCAGCTAAGCCGGTAAATTATTTTAATCAGGATGATTATCTACGGGGTGTTTTAAATTTATGTTTTCAAGTAAAAAGCGCAAGTCGCCGGCCAAAATCGATTCGTTGATTGGTCAGAACACATTGATAAGTGGCGATGTGGAGTTTAGTGGTGGTTTTCATATTGATGGCAAACTCAAGGGGAGCGTCAGGTCGCTTGATCCGGCGTCAATATTGACGCTGAGTGACCAAGGTGTGGTTGAGGGTGATGTGCATGTGCCGAATATTATTCTCAATGGCACGGTGATTGGCGACGTCTATGCGAACGAACGGGTTGAGCTGGCGTCGAATGCTAAAGTGATTGGTAATGTTTATTACAATCTGATTGAAATGGCTATGGGTGCTGAGGTTAATGGCAATCTTGTTCATCAGACAGAATCGAAAGAGGCTGAGGATGAAAGTCCGGCATAATTTAGTGTTTTGGCCCTGAAACAGGCAGTGTAGTGCCTGTGAAGGGTAGAATTTTCCTGACTATGGTTCTAGGGTATAATGCAGTTAATAGGTATTACATTAGAGGTTTGATTCAATGACTATAGCAACAGAAAATTTAGAAAACGATTCTCCGGTAATTTTTTTCGACAGCGCTGTCAATAAGGTGCGTGACCTGATTGATGAGGAAGGTAACGATGCGCTTAAGTTACGCATATATATCACTGGCGGTGGTTGTTCCGGTTTTCAGTATGGTTTTACCTTCGATGAAAATGTGAATGAGGGTGATACAGTTGTTGAGAAAGGCGGGGTTAGCCTGTTGATCGACCCGATGAGCTATCAATATCTAGTAGGTGCCGAGATTGATTACAAGGATGACCTGGAAGGTGCGCACTTTGTGATTCGTAATCCAAATGCATCAACAACCTGTGGTTGTGGTTCATCATTCTCCGTTTAAAATTAAGTTTAACTGTTTGAAAAACGCCTGTCCTGTTTCGGGACTGGCGTTTTTGTTTTAGGTGGGATAGATTCCGCCCAGAATTACATTTTCAGTTGCACCGGTTACGGCGGCAATATTACCTGGCTTGTTTTCCAGCGTCTGTTTTGCTAGCCAGGCAAACGCTGCGGCCTCTACCCATTCGGGGTCAATGCCCAGTTCGATGGTTGTTTTTATTTTGGTTCTGTCTAAACCTAAACGGTTGGCCAGTCCCTGCATTAAGTGGGCGTTAAAAGCGCCACCGCCACAGACATATACTTCATTACAGCCGCTGGCATGTGCCTCGATTGCCTGAGCAATACTTTCAACGCTGAGCTGTGTCAGTGTGGCTTGGATGTTTTTTGGGTTGTCATTTGGTGAGTGCTGTTGCAGCCAGTGCAGGTTGAAATGTTCACGGCCAGTGCTTTTGGGCGCGGGTAGAGAAAAGTAGTTCTCTGTTAGTAGTTGTTGCAGTAGTTTTTTGTTCACTCTTCCCGTTGCTGCCCACGAGCCATTTTTGTCGTAGGGCAGGTTCAGGTGTTGTTGGCTCCATAGATCTAACAGGCAGTTGCCGGGGCCGGTATCAAAGCCAGAAACAACCTTGTTTTGATCTGCTGCGAGCACTGTGATGTTGGCGATGCCGCCGATGTTGAGTATTACCCGATTATGTTGCGGTGAACGAAAAAAGGCATTGTGGAAAGCCGGCACAAGTGGGGCTCCTTGTCCGCCGGCGGCAATATCACGCCGACGAAAATCAGCGATTGTAGTAATGTTAGTGAGTTGGCTGATGCAGTTGGGGTCGCCGATTTGTAAGGTAAATGGTGGGTTGTTGTCCGGAGCGTGGAAAATGGTTTGGCCATGACTGCCGATAGCGGCTATTTGTTTTTTATCAATGTGTTGCTGTTGAATGAGTTGATTGGCAGCATCTGCAAAGGCACGGCCTAGCTCGACATCAAGTGTGCCGAAATCGCGTAGATTGAATGTCTCGGAGTGAATCAGTTGTTGTAGTTTTTGGCTTAGCCGGTCTGGAAAGGCGTGACTGTGGCAAGCAATGATTTTGCAATTGTTATTGCTGAAATCCAGCAAGGCTGCATCAATGGCATCCATGCTGGTGCCCGACATCAGGCCTATATAGTAAGCCATAGTTAGTTAGAGGCTAAAGCAATATTGGTCTGATTGAGCAGGTTCAGACTGACTATTAGCTGATTGGACTGTTGTTTGAAGTCGGCTAAGAATTTCTTTGGTAGAGGTTGCGCGTCGGGAAGTTTTACCGTTAGAGGGTTGCGGACTGAGCCATTGACCCTGAATTCATAGTGTAAATGCGGGCCGGTGGCCAAGCCAGAGCTACCGACATAACCGATAATTTGACCTTGTTTGACGCGTGAGCCGCTACGAATGCCTCTGGCATAGTTTGACATATGGGCGTATAGAGTACTGTAAGTGCTGCCATGCTGAATGATAACGGTGTTGCCATAACCACCTTTTTTGCCTCGGTGGACAATCTTGCCGTCGCCGGTCGCCTTGATTGGTGTGCCTCGTTTGGCTGCATAATCGACACCTTTATGCGCGCGAATTCTATTTAGTACTGGGTGTTTGCGCTTCAGGTTAAAGCGTGAACTGATACGTGAAAAGTCCACAGGTGTGCGTAGAAATGCTTTACGCATGCTATGGCCATCGGATGAGTAATAGTCGGTGTGCTGGTTGCTGTCAGTGTAGCGAATAGCCTGAAAAGACTTGCCGCGATTGCTGAATGAGGCGGCGACAATGTTGCCGTCGCGAACCTTCTCCCCGTCAAGAAAGACTTCTTCATATATAACGGCGAAATTATCACCTTGGCGTATGTCGAGGGCAAAATCGATATCCCAGCCAAAGATGCCTGCGAGTTCCATTGTGAGTTTGTCAGATAGTCCTGCAGATTGGGCGCTTAAAAAGAGTGAGTCGTTGATGGTGGCAGTGGCTTGGGCGGTGCGGTATTCCAAGGGGCGTTCAATGATCTTTGTGTCGAAACTGTCTTCGTTGCGTATCATGTGTAGACTCTTGCCAAGATCAAATTCATAGCTAAGTTCAGTTAATTTATTTACGTCAATACGTAGCCTGATTTCATCGCCAGGGAAGAGACGCTTGAATTGTTTTGCGGCAATTTTGTTTGATGTGACCTTGTAAAGTTCTTGTGGGCTCAGGTTGTTGCGCTGGAACAGCAGTGAAAGGTTGTCTCCAGATTTGACGGTGGCGGTTTTCCATTGTCCCGGTGCTTCTGGAGTGCTGGCTAATTGTTCAGCTTTATTATCGGGGCGGCTCGGAATTTTAAGGCCAGTTTTTTTGGGGGGGGCGGGTTGTGAGGCGGTGAAATCAGGGGTGCGGGTTGCCTCAGCGTCGTGCGGTAAAATGCTGATTACGATTAAAAGGATTGCAGTACCGCCAAGCACAAGTAGCCAATGTAGGTTTTTGCCGACCATCATGTTTATTGTTTTCGGCACGTGTTCATCCTTATTAAAGCTTATGTTGTAGAAAACCCGACACGGCGCACAAAAAAGCGCCTACATATTAAAACGTTAGCGCTACATTATAAGCGCGTCAATGAAAAAGTGTGGATTAGGTCGATGTCACGGGCTGTTCCCATTTATAATGCCAGCTTTCCTTGTGTGCCAGGGATGATTTTACATATATGATAGAGGGTAGTGATGATCGGAGTAGAAGAGCAGCTGGAGCTGATCAAGCGAGGCGCGGATGAGGTGCTTCGTGAAGAAGAGCTAGTGACACATTTAAAAGAAGGGCGGCCTTTACGCATCAAGGCTGGTTTTGACCCGACAGCACCAGATCTGCATCTTGGTCATACCGTATTGATCAATAAGCTGCGCCAGTTCCAGGATTTGGGTCATGAAGTGATGTTTCTGATTGGTGACTTTACTGGCATGATCGGAGATCCAACCGGTAAGAATGTCACCCGTAAGCCACTAACGCGGGGTGAAGTTATTGAGAATGCCCGCACCTACGAGCAGCAGATCTATAAAATTCTTGATCCGGAAAAGACCTTGGTAATGTTTAACTCCAGTTGGATGGGGGCGATGAGTGCTGCTGACTTGATTCAGCTAGCGGCCAAGCACACCGTAGCGCGAATGCTCGAGCGAGATGATTTCAATAAACGCTACAACGGGGGGCAGCCCATCGCTATCCATGAGTTTATTTACCCGCTGGTACAGGGCTATGACTCTGTCGCCATGAAGGCTGATGTTGAAATTGGAGGGACGGATCAGAAATTTAATTTGTTGGTGGGACGCCAGTTACAGGAAGCTCATGGTCAAAAACCGCAGGTGGTTTTGACCATGCCCATTTTGGAAGGTCTGGACGGGGTGCAAAAGATGTCCAAGTCGTTGAATAACTATATTGGCATAGCTGACGCGCCTGATGACATGTTTGGCAAAATAATGTCGATTTCGGACGAACTGATGTGGCGTTATTTTGAATTGCTGAGTTTTCGCCCTATGGCAGAAATCGGAACCTTGAAAAGGCAAGTAGCCGAAGGCTTGAATCCGCGTGATGTTAAATTCCAGTTAGCAGAAGAGATTATTGGTCGTTTTCACGATCGCGCTGCGGCACAGCAGGCGCAGGCGAGTTTTATTGCCCGTTTCCAAAAAGGGGTAATACCGGATGATATGCCTGAAGTAGAGCTTTCAGCCTCTGGGGGTAAGTTGGCAATTGCTAATCTGTTGAAAGGGGCGGGATTAACGGCCAGTACATCTGAGGCGATGCGCATGATCAAGCAGGGGGCGGTTAAGATTGATGGAGAAAAGATGGGAGACAAAGGTTTAGAAGTGCCTGTTGGCAATACGGCGGTATATCAGGTGGGTAAGCGTCGTTTTGCTAGAGTGAGTTTGGTTTAGCTGTCTTAAGGATAGGTTAAAGCCGGCCCGCAGGGCCGGTTTCTTTGGTTTTAAGCTGTCTGAATATGAGTCAGGGTTGATTGTAATGGGGTTGAGCATGGTGCAGATAAAATGGTTGAATAAAAAGTCTTGACGGCGGTGAATATGGCCGTATAATTCGCCCCTCGTTTGGCAACAAGCGAAACGAAAGCCACTTGAAAACAGAATGTTATAAAGTGGTTGACGGGAAAGAAACAGGACGTATAATGCGTCTCTCCTTGAAG
>JAJRUN010000110.1 GCA_024277755.1 Gammaproteobacteria bacterium
CAAGCCGAGTTCCCGGCTCGTTTTCAATTGATTGCAGCAATGAACCCCTGTCCCTGCGGCTACCTTGGCGACAGTAGTGGCCGTTGCCGCTGCACCGCTGATCAGGTACAGCGCTATCGCAGCCGCATCTCAGGGCCAATCCTTGATCGCATTGATATACACATCGATGTACCACCTGTGCCTAAGGAAATGCTCTATGGTGAAGCCGCCAACAATAGTGAAACCAGCGCCACCGTCAGGCGACGGGTTGAGAGGTCCCGCCAACGACAACAGCACAGAGCAGGCAAGGCCAATCACCTGCTTAACAGTCGAGAGATAGAAAAATATTGCAGCCTTGACCAGGCCAATCGTTCATTGCTGGAACGGGCCATCGATAGCCTGGGGCTGTCTGCCCGGGCCAGCCACCGCATCCTTCGCGTGGCTCGAACCATTGCTGACCTAAACGAGTCGGACAGTATAAAAACAAATCATCTGAGTGAAGCAATTTCGTATCGACGACTGGACCGCCACCAACATTAATCGACTATTTTGCTTTTTTTGGGGGCCAGTCAGAGCTTTCAAGCCATTCATCAAGGCTTTCTGCGTCAATCGGGCGACACATAAAATAACCCTGGCCCATATCACAACCAAGCGCCTTCAGTGTTTGCCATGACTGTTCGGTTTCAATGCCCTCGGCAATCACCTTAAGCCCCATGTTATGGGCAAGATCAATAGTCGACTGAACAATGACTTTATCATTATTCTCTTCATCCATTTCCATCACAAACGAACGATCAATCTTAATCTCATCCACGGGTAAACGCTTCAAGTAGGCCAGCGATGAGTAACCCGTACCAAAATCATCAATTGACAACATCACCCCCTTTTTATCCAGTGCCGATAAAATTTCCAAGGCCTGTTTTGGGTCTGACATAACCGCTGTTTCTGTCAATTCCAAAGTCAAATACTTTGGCTCCAATCCTGCGTTTTTAAGAACAATAGCTATGGATTCAACCAAACCAGGATCACGCAGACTTTGTGCCGACAAATTAATTGCAACATTTAATATGAGCCCCTTATCATGCCACTGACGGGCCTGTTCTACAGCCGTCTTAAAAACCCACAGTGTTAACGGGTGAATCAGACCCGTTTGTTCTGCCAGAGGAATAAAAGAATCCGGTGGAATAAATCCACGCTCGGGGTGAATCCAACGTAGCAAGGCCTCAACCCCATAGACCTCACCTGTCTCAATAAAAATTTTGGGCTGATAATACAGTTTCAGAAGATTATTCTGAATGGCATGTTTAAGCTCTGTTTCCAAGGTCAACTCAAGCACATTATGGGTATCAATTTCAGCTTCATAGAGCGCATAACCAAGCTGATTACGCTTGGCATAATACATGGCCACATCGGCACGCTGCATCAATTCATTCTGACCCTCGCCGTGATATGGATACATCACCATTCCAATACTGACGCTAGCATGCAAGCTATTGCCTTCAATCATAAACGGTTCAGACAGCGCAGCATTAATTCGCTCAGCCACGATCATCGCCCCTTGTATATCCACAACCTTTGGTAATAACGCGGCAAACTCATCCCCTCCCAGACGGGCAATCGTATCCGCCCCCCTGACAGCAGCGCGAAGACGTTCGCCCGCTTGAGCCAACAGCTGATCACCAACATGATGGCCTAAGGTGTCATTAATATATTTAAAGCGATCAAGATCCATCACAAAAAGTGAAAAGGCCATCTTTTCACGCTGACACAACAACACCAACTGGTTTAAACGGTCATAAAATAATTCACGATTGGGCAAACGGGTTAAGGTGTCCGTAAATGCCAGCATTTCAAGCTTCTGATGCGCCTCATGCAACTCACTGGTAAAGGCATTAAAACCTATTGCCAGCTGCCTTATTTCTTTATTGCCACCAACCTCGACTTGGCGTCCCAGCCGATCATTGTTTTCACGCAACAGCATCAGCTGATTCGTTAAATTTTCTAACGGCTGCAAGGCCGCTACCTGCAACCACCTAATCGCAAACAATATTGTCAACAGCGTTATAAACGCAGCGCCCAGTAAAACATACCAATTGGTTTGCCCTAGTTTCTGGTGTAACTCAGCCACATCGAAGGCAAGATTTATATATAGATATTTTTTCCCACTTGAATCAGTCAATGAATGTTCAACGACAATCGTAGTATCTGGATCTATATAGCCAGGCCATGACTCTGAACGATATGCTTCTTGCTGACTTGCATACTTGATGATTAATGGCATACCAAAATGACGCTCAATATTTTTTATCTCAAGCAAAGGATCAACAATAGCCTGCAGGTAACCTTTCAACTTAACCCCGGCAACAGGCACAACAATACTTTGATAAAGCCTGCCATCAACTAAGCACTGCTTAGAAACAGGCTGTAATCTTGCCAGCCGATCCTTGCCTTTAAGTTCTTCTATTACGTCATAGCATTGCAAAACATCTTGGCTCAAGAGAGAGGAATCCGCCACTGCACTTGCCAAAAGTTTAAAGTTTTGATCAAAGACATTGAACTGTTCAATATCAATTTCACCAGTCACCACATAGTGACGATAAAACTGATCTTCAAGCTCTTTTTGCAAGCGTTTAGACTGATTAGCATCTAATGCCTGGCGAAACTTTTTATTGGCCTGAATACTCAGTGCAAGCCTGATCGCTTTCTCGCGTACATTTTTTATTTGTTCAGAGACTTGCAAATCAACAATATTGGCCAAGCCCCTACTCTGATTCTCAAGAGTAAGCTGGCGATAAACATCGCCAGTCACAATTGCCAGGATAACAGCCAAACATCCCATTGCCATGATAGTAAAGACGACGCTCGTTCGCATCGACCAGCGCCTGATATTAAATAACGACATCACTGGCTATTTCTCAGATAAGGAAAGCCTTTGGCTTTCCACTCGTTAAACCCTCCTCGTAGCCAATAAATATTTTTATAGCCACAGCCAAGCGCCTTGTGGATTGCATTAGCACTACGTTCACACCGAATACCATTGCAATAAAACATTGTCGGAGTGTCATAAGCTAGAATGATATTAGCTAGGCTATCGCAATTCGTGTCAGAGTCAGGCAGATTAATAGAGCCTTCGATATACCCTTGAACTCGATCCCCTTTGTGACGGGTATCAACAATCACCATCCCTGGGTATTCAAAGACCTTAGCAAGCCCTCCTTCAGCAGTAACAACCTCAGCCCCACTAATACTCTTCACCACCTCATGTCCTGCCGCAGCAGATAGTGGCAAGAGCATTAAAATAGGCAACAGCAATTTGCCTACTAAAACAAATGCGGCTTGCCCTTGCTGAAACGATAACCAATCAGCTAAGCAGAAAATTTTGAATTTTGAGTTTTGCAACACGACTTACCCAAACAAACCATGGCTACCCTTAACATCGGCCCTATTTAGGTTTTTATGAGTAAAAAGATCAAGAAAAGAAAGGGTTTTCAGGCGCCATACCCAAGATAAAACCCACCGATGATGACAACCGTCAGGCCTGACATGGAGCGCACGCCCTGGAAGCCCAGATATTAATAACTTAAAACGTAAATAGTCGCCGCCTAATCCAGGCCCCAACCATCACCGTAGTTATGAGTAATCTCATCGCCCACATTAATATTCTGCAATGCAACCACGGTGAGGTCATCGTAATAACAGGCATTGGGTTTACGACAGTGATTAATAAACTTCAGAGGCCCATCAACTTTATACCCCTCGTCTTCTGTCACCCACAATACATGCGGACCATCTTTCTTGGCAGGCTTTGGCACAATCGCACCTATCACTTCGCCCTTACGGATTTTAGCCTTAGCAAACAATCCCTTGCCGTGAATATGACTTTGCTTAACTTCTACTTTTTTGACCATCACAGCACCTTTCAGCGTATTTAGTTAAAATGAAATAAAATAGGAGACTAACCAATAAGCAAGCAAGACCGCAAATGATGGCATTGGGAATGAATTAGAATTAAGCGGGAGAATATGGTGGCTACGCCCTGATTTGAACAGGGGACCCCATCATTATGAGTGATGTGCTCTAACCAGCTGAGCTACGTAGCCATTCTCGTTGGGCATAAACTGCCCCGGACAAGGAGAGCGAATTCTCCGGGTTTAAGACCTTGTTGTCAAGATCTAGAGGCAAATAACCTAAACATTAAAACGAAAGTGAACCACATCGCCATCCTGAACAATATAATCCTTGCCTTCGAGACGCCATTTACCCGCCTCCTTGGCACCTGCTTCACCATTGCCGGCAATGAAGTCTTCATAAGCAACCACCTCAGCACGAATAAAGCCTTTTTCAAAATCAGTGTGAATAACGCCAGCCGCCTGCGGTGCCGTAGCCCCCACTTTTACCGTCCAGGCACGCACCTCCTTCACCCCGGCGGTGAAATAAGTCTGCAAGCCAAGCAGCTCATAGCCAGCACGAATAACACGATTTAAGCCGGGTTCTTCCAAGCCCATTTCAGCCAAAAACATCTCTTTTTCTTCATCATCCAAGTCGATCAGTTCGGATTCAATAGTGGCGCAGACCGGCACCACTACCGAGCCTTCAGATGCCGCCAGCTCAGCGACCTGATCCAGATAGGGGTTATTTTCAAACCCACCCTCGGCAACATTGGCGATGTACATGGTCGGCTTGATAGTCAGTAGATGCATGTCATACAGCAATTCAACCTGATCTGCATCCAGCCCCATACTGCGCACCGGCTTGCCGTCATCCAGCACAGCCTTAATCTCTTCACACAGGGCTAGCTGGGCCTTGGCATCCTTATCACCGCCCTTGGCAACACGGGCCTGACGTTGGATAGTTTTGTCGACAGTTTCCATGTCAGCCAGACACAACTCAGTGTTGATGACTTCAATGTCATCCAGCGGACTGATCTTGCCAGCCACATGAACCACATTTTCATCTTCAAAACAGCGCACTACATGGGCGATGGCATCAGTCTCGCGAATATTGGCCAGAAACTTATTCCCCAGCCCTTCACCTTTGGAAGCCCCCGCAACCAGCCCGGCAATATCAACAAACTCCATGGTGGTGGGCAAGACACGCTCGGGCTTAACAATCTCAGCCAGCTTATCCTGACGTGAATCCGGAATTGGGACGATCCCCACATTTGGCTCGATGGTACAAAAGGGATAGTTGGCCGCCTCAATGCCGGCCTCGGTCAGTGCATTAAAGAGCGTGGACTTACCCACATTCGGCAAACCGACAATCCCACATTTGATTCCCATGACTCTATTTCCTATCTATTTCTGTGTATGCAGATCATTCATGGCCTTTTGAAACTCACCATTCACTATCTGCGGCAAGACCGTCAAGGCCCTGTCGATGGACTCATCTATTGAACGCTGCTCATTGACAGACGCACGACTAAGAACGAAATTACTCACCTGCTTGCTATTACCTGGGTGACCAATACCGATACGCAGCCGCATAAAATCTTTGCCTCCCATTTGGGCGACAATATCCCGCAGACCATTATGACCACCATGACCACCCCCTTGCTTCAAACGGGCGGTGCCGGGATCAAGATCCAACTCATCATGGACGACGAGAACATTCTCCAGCGGGATTTTGTAAAACCGCGCCAATGCAGCCACTGACTGACCACTGCGGTTCATAAAGGTATTTGGCTTGAGCAACCAAACCTGCTTGCTACCGATGAGCACCTTGGCAATTTCAGCATGAAACTTATTTTCTAAGCGAAACCGCTCACCCGATTGCCTGGCAACCTGCTCCACAAACCAAAAACCGGCGTTGTGCCGCGTTACCTCATACTGCAACCCGGGATTTCCCAGACCAACAATCAAAGCAACAACAGCAGGCAACGCCGGTCTCCTTCAGTTCGTGTAACTAGAACTTATTCAGCAGCTGCTTCACCTTCCTCTGGTGTCGCTTCGCCTTCTTCTCCAGCTTCGGCACTACCGCCACGAGTCACAACAACAGACGCTACAGACTGATCATACCCTTCGCCATGCGCCAACCCAAGAATTTCGACACCTTCAGGTAACTTGATGTCAGACAAGTGAACCGACTCACCCAGCTCCAACGCAGAAATATCCGCTTCAAGATATTCTGGCAGTTTGCCTGCAGGACAACTCACCTCAACCGTGCTCAACTGATGCGTCACGATACCGCCAGCCTTAACGCCTGGAGCGACATCTTCACCAGTACAATGCACAGGCACCTGAACCTTGATTACAGAGCTTTCATTAACACGCAAAAAATCTACGTGCATAATGACTGGCTTGTAAGGGTGCCACTGGATATCTTTCAGAACAACCTTCTCAGATGCACCCGCAATATTCACATCCAGGATATGGGAAAAAAAAGCTTCATGCTCAACGTGCTGCATCATGATATTGTGCGCCAGGCTAATGCTTTGGGCAGGTTTATTACCACCGTAAATAACGGCCGGAAACTGACCCGTACGACGCAGGCGGCGGCTCGCTCCTTTCCCTTCGTCGGTACGTAGCTCAGCGTCAACCGCAAAATTTTCAACACTCATTTTACTATCTCTCAATTACCGTTAATGTACACCTCACCCGCGACCAGGTTTGGCATGGATCGCAGCTCTGAAAAATCAAAGCCACAAATTTTTTACTCCAGCCCCTTCCCCTTACTCTACAAAGAGGGAGCTAACAGATTCTTCGTTACTAATACGGCGAATGGTTTCAGCCAATAACTCAGCCAGGCTCAGCTGGCGGATTTTACTGCACGCCTGTGCCTCAACGGTCAAAGGGATCGTGTCGGTAACCACCAACTCATCCAGCTCTGACGACTCGATATTGCTCACCGCAGGGCCGGACAAAACCGGATGCGTACAGTAGGCCACCACCTTGGTAGCGCCACGCTCTTTCAACGCATCAGCAGCCTTGCACAGAGTGCCGGCAGTGTCGACCAGATCGTCCACCAATACACAGGTACGCCCCTCAACATCGCCAATAATGTTCATCACCCGCGCCTCATTGGCCTTGGGGCGACGTTTATCAATAATCGCCAGATCAGCATCATCGAGCAACTTGGCCAAGGCGCGGGCACGCACAACACCACCGACATCTGGCGAAACCACCACCATGCTGTCGCCAGTCTTGTGACGCCAGATATCACCCAGCAAAATCGGTGAGGCGTAGATATTGTCTACCGGCAGATCGAAAAACCCCTGAATCTGATCGGCGTGCAGGTCAACCGTCAGAACTCGATTTGCACCACTAACCGTAATCATGTCCGCAACCACACGGGCTGAAATCGGCACACGCACCGAACGGGAACGCCTGTCCTGACGTGAATATCCAAAATAAGGAATAACCGCCGTAATACGCCCCGCTGAAGCACGACGCATAGCGTCAATCATGACGCATAGTTCCATTAGGTTGTCGTTGGTGGGGGCACAGGTAGACTGGATAATAAACACATCGCGACCGCGAACATTCTCCATCACCTCGACCATTACTTCGCCATCGCTAAAGCGACCGACGACGGCCTTGCCAAGTGAGGTTTCCAGATATTTGACCACCGCTTGGGCAAGCGGAGGGTTGGCGTTGCCAGTGAACACCATCATCCTACTGTCGGACACGGATTTAACCTCTCTTGTTCTTCTGCTCACTGGAAAATATGGCTGGGGTGCCAGGATTCGAACCTGGGAATGCAGGGATCAAAACCCTGTGCCTTAACCACTTGGCCACACCCCAATATTTAAACTGTTCTCTCGCCTGAATGCGTCTCCAGAGCCAGTCGATCCAACAGTGGAGATCGATTTAACCCCTTGGCAACAAAACCGCGCCACCGACCCGGCAACTGCTGCAACACAAGGTTCGCATCCGCCTCATTAGCAAATGGGGCAAATACACACGCGCCCGTGCCACTCATCCGGGGCTGGCCATGTTGAGACAACCAATTCATTGCCTCATCCACCTCAGGGAAGCGCTTTCGCACCACCTCTTCGCAGACATTTTGACCTTGCCCTTCGAGAAAGGCAGGCATTTTGAGGCTTTGTGCGTCCCGTGTCAATTCCGGAATGGCAAAAATTTCTGCCGTCGCTACATGACAAGGGGGAATTAGCACCAAAAACCAGGGTTCTCCCAGCTCAATCGGCTGTAAATTTTCACCCACACCCTCAGCCCAGGCGGCCTGACCATGAACAAACACCGGCACATCCGCACCGAGCTTCAAACCCAATTCAGCTAGCTGATCGACCGAAAACCCCAAACCCCATAGTTGATTCAGGGCAACCAGCGTAGTGGCCGCATCAGAACTACCACCACCAAGACCACCGCCCATCGGTAGTTGTTTGTTGATGTGAATATCCGCCCCCAGCGATGTGCCGGCCAACTGTTGCAAACTTCGGGCCGCACGCACAGTCAAATCGTCAGCCTCTGCCACACCGTCAATCTCGGTCAACCTCCGAATCAGACCATCCTCACGGATAGCAAAGTCAAGCTCGTCACAGCAACCAACAAACTGAAACACCGTTTGCAGCAAATGATAACCGTCAGCACGCCGGCCTGTGATATGCAAAAACAGATTGATTTTGGCCGGTGCGGGCCAAGACATGGGCAACATCAAACTTCCGCCCCAGGCCCGGTAACAGGCAACTGCCAACGATCTATCACCAGCCTGGCGCGTAATCTGGAATTTTCCAGCACCAGTTTGCGCGGCAATTCAAACCCCTCGACATCAAGATAGTCACGATAAGTGACCCGCCAGCCGGACTGTTGCAGCGATTGCAGACGACCAACCTCATTAAAAACCTGCTGACTCACAGAGCCTGGCTCGGGCATTCCCAGCAACCAATATTTAAGTCCCTGCACTGGCATATACCAACCCAGCTGTTGTTGCATCAAGGCTTCGGCCGAACTCGCTGTTAGCGCTGAATGCTTGGCCATTTCGATAACCGCATAACCATCATACCCAAACAGGCGTGCTGCGCCCTGACCAAAGGCACCTGACAGCTGAATATCATAGCTATCACCATCCTGTTGCCAACGCAGCGACGCACTCCAGCTTTCGTTATTGGCATCTTTAACCGCCAATCGACCACTGAATGACCAGCGCTGCAATTGCGCCAACTGCTGATGACGCTCGGACCAGTCGAATTGAGGCATCAAGCCAACCCGCGGTGCAGTGGCACAACCGCTCAGACCAAACAGGATCAAACCAGCAAAAAAAACACCCAGAGTCTTTCGACCCCGAGTGGGTGACAAACACTTCAACATTATTGCGCTAACCGTTTAATCGTATCCAGCAAGGCACTGCTTTCTGGTGACAGTTCCAGGGCCCTGTGCCAGATATCCCGTGCCGCATCTTTATCACCTTTAACCCACAACACCTCACCCAGGTGTGCCGCAACCTCAGAATCTGGATTGACCTGCATCGCCTTTCTGAGATAAGTCAAAGCCTCATCCAGCTTTCCCTGACGGTACAACACCCAACCCATGCTATCCATAATATAAAAACTCTCCGGTTTCAACTCCAGGGCACGCTTTACATAGCCATAGGCCTCTTCCAGCCGGTTAGTGCGATCTGCCAGGGTGTAGCCCAGCGAATTCAGGGCATCGACATGATCTGGCTCACGCTCAAGCACTGATAACAGATCACGTTCAAGCCAATCAATACGCCCCAGCTTTTCAGCCACCATGGCTCGCGCATACAACAATTCAGAATTATTAGGCGACTCTTTCAAGGCGTGATCATAAACCGTCATCGCCTCTTCAAAATGACCGACATCACGCAGAATTTCACCTTCTGCCAAATACAACCGCAACTGCTGCCCCGGACTGCGCGCCTGAGCCGCTTGCAAATGCGCACGAGCAGCATCAACATCACCTTCACGGGCATACAACAGGGCGCTGCGAATCTGGGCACTGAGATAATTTTCACCGCGACCGACCGTGCCATACCAACGAATCGCACGAGAATAATTCTCTTTGATCTCCTCTATACGCCCTAGGTAATAGCCGGTTTCATCCAGCCGCACAGCCCGATCATTCAGATTCAGAAAATAGCCCCGCGCCTCATCCACCTGATCGATTCGCAGCGCCACCAAACCAGCGGCAAACAAAATATCGTTATTTTCCGGCTCCACCTTCAACACTTTGCGAAAATGCGTTAACGCCTCTTCAGGCCGACCGATATCGACCAGCATCCGGCCATAGGCAATACGCAGCGCGGTATCCTTACCGTTGCGGCCCACAACCTGCCCCAAATATTCCAATGCTGCCAGCTCACGATTGCTGGCCTGCATTATCCGGGTACGCAGAATCACGGCCTGAGACCAATCAGGTTTTTTCTGCAACAAATCATCAACAGCCCGCTCGGCCTTTTCCAGCTTGCCGGCGCGTAGCGCCAGCTGGGCATAAGCAAATAAACCTGAATTATCATCAGGGTGCCGATCAACAAAGCGCTGCATCACACTCAACGCACCATCCTTATCTTGCTCACGCCCCAACAAGCGCATCATCATCAGGTAACGCGGCTTCTCACCCTCAACTGATTGTTTCACCACCTGCTCAAGCGACTCCAGCGCGGCATCATAATCACCCGCCTTCAACAGCAGTGCTGTCAATATTTGTCCCGCACCAACATTGCTCGGATCAAGCTTGATCAGCAGTTTACCCAGCTCCATCGCCACCGGGTATTCACGCGCAAACACCGCAACCCGGGTAGCCCGTTCAACCAAACGAGGATCCTGAGTCTGTCTTGCCAGGCGTGCATAATATTCAACGGCAATCGGATACTGAGCCCGCTGTAGTGCAATCTCAGCAACAAACAGATCATTAAGCAATTCAGGGGTCAACTCAACATCAGGCAAAACCGGTCCTGCCGATAGCTGCGGAGGTGCTGCATCCGTACCTGGGCGAGCTTGCTGAGAGGTCACAGCACAGCCCGAAAGGATTGATATTGCTAGTAAAGATCCGAAAAATAATTTAACAGGCTTCATCCTGCCCTCCGTCACGCGCCACACTGCAGCGCTTGAAATTCGTATGCGGCTAGTCTACCCCGTTGCCGGGTCAGCCCAAAATATTAACTCTAACTACTTGCTATGCTTGCCATTCTGTCGCATTTACAGCAGAATCTCCCATCTATTTGATTCACTAATATCCAGTAAAGTTTCAATGAGCCTGCTCGCTGTCGGAATAAACCACAAAACTGCGCCAGTCGATATCCGGGAACGCGTCGCCTTCGCCCCCGAACATTTGACTGACGCACTTCACGAACTCACTTCCACCAGCGCAGTGAGCGAAGCCGCGATCCTGTCAACCTGCAACCGCACCGAACTGGTCTGTTGCAGCAATGAAATCGATGGCAACACCGTTATCGACTGGTTTGAGCACTACCATAAACTCAGCGCTGATGAAGTCCGCCCCTACATCTATATTCACCCTGAACAGATGGCCGTCCGCCACATGCTGCGTGTTGCCAGCGGCCTGGATTCCCTGGTCTTGGGTGAGCCGCAGATTTTAGGCCAGATTAAAGATGCCTACAGCAAGGCTGAACAGGCCGGCACCATTGGCAAAATGCTCAACAAACTGTTCCAGCACACCTTCTCAGTAGCCAAACAAGTGCGTACCGATACCGCGATTGGCTCAAGCCCTGTATCTGTTGCTTTTGCAGCAGTTAGTTTGGCCAAACAGATATTCAGCAACATGGAAGAACACACTGTCTTGCTGATCGGCGCCGGCGAAACCATTGAACTGGCTGCACGGCACCTGCATTCTAACGGCATAGGACGCATCATCATCGCCAACCGCACCGTCGAAAAAGCCCACGCAGTGGCTGAAGAGTTTGGCGGTTATGCCATCGCCCTGAGTGAAATTCCGGCCCACCTGGCCGAGGCCGACATTGTCATCTCCTCCACCGCCAGTCAATTGCCAATTCTGGGCAAGGGCGCTGTTGAAAGCGCCATCAAACAGCGCAAACACCGTCCCATGCTAATGATCGACATCGCTGTGCCGCGTGATATTGAGCCAGAGGTCGGCGAAATGGAAGATGTTTACCTCTACACCGTTGACGATCTGAAAGAGATCATCGAAGAAGGCCTGAAATCACGCCAGGAAGCCGCCGCACAGGCAGAAGAGATCATCGACACCCAGGTCAGTCATTTCATGGGCTGGCTGCAATCACTGAATTCGGTCGATACCATTCGCCAATTCCGCGACCACGCCAGCGGCATCCGCGACAGCGAAGTCGCCAAGGCGATGCAGATGCTCAGCAATGGCGCCAATCCCGAAAAGGTATTGCAAAAACTGGCCCATAACATGACCAATAAATTTACTCACGCCCCCAGCACCCAGATGCGCCAAGCCGGTTTTGATGGCCGCAACGAACTTCTGAATGCAGCACGGCTGCTCTTTCAACTCAAAAACTCAGATAACTAATCCTCGTGAAAGCATCCATCCGAGCCAAGTTGGAGAACCTCTCCGAACGGCTGCAAGAAATCAGTGCACTCCTGTCCGACCCGGACACCATCTCTGATCAAAACAAGTTCCGCGCCCTGTCGCAGGAATATGCCGAGCTAGAGCCTGTTATCGCCTGTTTTAACAACCACCGCCAGGCCGAAGAGGACATTGAAACGGCACAGGAGATGATGTCCGACCCGGACATGAAAGAGCTAGCCGATGACGAATTCAAATCGGCCAAGGCCCTGCGCGAACAACTGGAAGCCGAGCTGCAAAAACTGCTGCTGCCGAAAGATCCTAACGACGACAAAAACATCTATCTCGAAATTCGTGCCGGCACCGGTGGCGACGAGGCAGCAATATTTTCCGGCGACCTGTTTCGCATGTACTCCCGCTATGCCGAACAACAGGGCTGGCAAGTGGAAATCTTGAGCGAAAGCGATGGCGAGCACGGTGGCTACAAAGAAATCATTTCCCGCGTGATTGGCCGCGGCGCCTACTCCAAGATGAAATTTGAATCCGGTGCCCATCGCGTTCAGCGTGTGCCGGAAACTGAATCACAGGGCCGCATCCACACCTCAGCCTGCACCGTCGCCGTCATGCCTGAAGCAGACGAACTTGAAGAGATCACCATCAACCCGTCCGACCTGAAGGTGGATACCTTTCGCGCCTCGGGTGCCGGCGGCCAGCATGTCAATAAAACCGACTCCGCCATCCGCCTGACTCACCTGCCTACAGGCATCGTCGTGGAATGCCAGGATCAACGCTCGCAACACAAAAACCGCGCCAGCGCCATGTCCCTGCTACAGGCCAGAATCAATTCGCAACAGACAGACAAAGCGGCTGCCGAACAGGCCAGCACTCGCCGCGAATTGGTAGGCAGCGGCGACCGTTCAGAGCGCATCCGCACCTACAACTATCCACAGGGACGGGTAACCGATCATCGCATCAACCTGACCTTATACAAACTGGATGACATCATGACCGGCGGCCTGGCCCAAATCATCGACCCGCTCACCAACGAATATCAGGCCGACCAGTTGGCAGCAATGTCTGATGAATAATGCTTTATGTGATTTTTCACCACGAAGAACACAGAGCTCACAAAGAGAAAAACCAGCCCGGGCTTATATCGTCGCGAAACAAATCACCCGGCGAACAAGCAAACTGTTCTTTACCAAAATTCAAAACCTTCGTATTCATCGTGGTAAATAACCAAACATGAACATCGCCACCGCACTCCAGCAAGCCAAACAACATATTGACAATCTGGATGCCGAGGCATTGCTGGCCCATGTATTGCAAAAAGACCGTAGCTACTTTCGCGCCTGGCCTGAACGAGAGATTGAAACCGACGCACTGCAACAGTTCCAGCAACTGTCAGCACGCCGGGCAAATGGCGAGCCCCTCGCTTACCTGACCGGCTGGCGTGAGTTTTGGTCACTATTACTACAGGTAAGCCCCGCTACCCTCATTCCTCGCCCGGAAACTGAGCTGTTGGTAGAACACGCACTGGAAAAAATCCCCGCCACTGCCCACTGGCAGATTGCCGACCTCGGCACCGGCTCCGGCGCCATCGCCCTGGCCATTGCCAGCGAACGGACGAACTGCCATGTGGTTGCAACCGACATCAGCAGCGACGCATTAACCATTGCCCAGGCCAACGCCCAACGACTCAATATCAACAATATCGAATTTCGCCAAGGCAGCTGGCACGAAGCCCTGAAAGAGGGAGAGCAGTTTCAACTCATCGCCTCTAACCCGCCCTATATCGACGCCAACGATAAGCACCTGCAATACGACGGTCTGCCACACGAACCACAAAATGCCCTGACACCAGGCAACGACGGTCTAACAGCCATCCGCATCATCATCAAGCAAATGAAAAACCACCTTCGCCAATCAGGCAGGCTATTGTTGGAGCATGGCTACAATCAGGGCCAAACCGTGCGAGACTTGTTAAAGCAACAGAATTACAGCGACACACACACCCTAAAAGACCTGGGCGACAACGATCGCCTGACAACAGCAACTTTCAGCCACCAAGACTGAGCCAGCCTGACAATCGACAACCAAGCCATAACAAGACGTAGCGTCAAGCCACTGCACACTCTATCCGAATAGCTGAAAAACAAAGAACAAGTGCCAGGTGAAAGAGTGAGTTTCAACTAACTAATGCCTAATAAAAAGCCAGGCGCGACAGACGATTCTTGTACATTGATATAAAATAATGAAAAAAATAGAGGCCTTTTTGTGGAAACCGTAGCGAGTACCTACCCTATCATCGATGCATTTATATACAGCGCCGCAGCCAACGGGAAATTATCTTGAAAAACATGGCAGGCTGGGTAAAGATGCGGGGGTAATCAAATTCTAAAAAGCAGTTGAGAGGCCGATCCGGTAAGTGGTTATTTCTACAGTCTCGTTAGAATCATTCATAGAACTCACAAAAAACAAGAATATGAACACACTTAAACTCCCCAGACCGTTGGTCAACGACATCCTGACACAGGCACAACAATCACCTGAGAACGAGGTCTGTGGTCTGATTGGTGGCAGCAATCGTATTGCCCAGCGCTGTTACCCAATCAATAACGCGGCAACCGACCAGCGTCATCGCTATCAAATGAATCCCAAGGAACAAATCGAAGCCATGCGCCAGATGCGTGACAACGATGAAGAGCTCATCGCCATCTACCACTCTCACCCCCATGCCCCGGCGCTACCATCCACCACGGATATTAACGAGGCTGAGTATCCCGAGGCCGCGTATTTGATTGTGTCACTCAATACGTTGGGGGTATTGGAAATTACAGCCTTTTGCATCAATAACAAACAGGCTCATGAAATAGCGCTTGAGTTGATTTAAGAGCGCTTTACTCCGTCTCTGTCAGCTGCCGCCTCAAGCCCTTCAATAATTCAAACGGCATCTTCTGCTTGATGATATTCACAATCCATTGCGGCAGCTTGCCGCGCGGATCAACATCTAACAACAGCTCCACCTGTGTCTGCCCTACGTCAATCGGCATCAGCCGGTAACTGCCGCGCATCAGGATAGCGCGAACATAATCATCTTGCTCTGGCATAAGCGGAGATTGCTGCGACTGTTGCTGATAGACAACACTGCCATCCTCATGCCGAACGACACGAACCCGATAGACAACATCTCGATCTCGTGCGGGCCAGGTGGCATCAAAGCGACTATATAGCAGCCTGTCAGCATCTGATTGTTGCCCTAAAACACGGGTTTCAATGAGATAGGGGAACCAATCGGGATTACCAGCGACATCATCAAGCACTGCCGTAATGCTGTTTATATCGGCATCAACAACAGCAACGGCCTTGACCTTAATATGGCTCACCCCTGTCACATCGCTGGAATATAATCGAACACCCTCAGCCTCTTTAACCATTTGCCATTCCAGTGCCTGGTCGTCAGGTGCCTCGGCCAATGACAGACAAGAAACACATAGACACAAAATAGCGGCTAGGTAGCGCACAGTTAGGCCAGCTTGATCCCATCCTTTTCAATCACAATCATGCGCCGCTTATACAAGGCTCCAAGCGCCTTTTTATAACTGCCCTTGCTGACATTAAACTTCTCATAAATATCCTCCGGCCGACTCTTATCTGTCAGGTTTGAAACTCCTCCCTGAGCCTTGAGGTCATCGAGAATTTGATCTGCCAGGTCTTTTTTCGCCACCTGTCCAGCTAACTGAAGACAAAGATCAATCTTACCATCATCGCGGATAGCCTTGATAAAGCCATCAATCTTCATTCCGTACTTCAGGGGTTTGAATGCATCCCCCTTAAAGACCAGCCCCAGATGCGTGTTATTGATAACCGCCTTGTAGCCCATTTCGCTGCGGCCACAGATCAGCAGCTTTACTGCCTGGCCGGCTTCAAACTCATCGCCATGTTCGTAGAGGTGGTAATGCAGCTTGGTAGTTGCGGCGATACGCTCGCTTTCATCAAGATAACAATAGACAACATAGTCATTGCCTTCTTTCATCTTGGTTGTTTGCTCGCTATATGGCACTAATAAATCCTTGCTCAAACCCCAGTCAAGGAAGGCGCCATAGTCATTCACCGCAGTTACGTTGAGATAGGCGCACTGCCCCACCATGACCCGTGGCCGCTGGGTGGTGGCAATCAGTTTGTCTTCTGAATCCAGATAAACAAACACTTCGATGTAATCACCAACCGCCCAGCTTTCCGGTAAAAAACGGCGCGGCAATAAAATTTCGCCATAGACATCACCATCGAGATAAACGCCGAAATCGACTGATTTAACAATCCGCAGTTTGTTCTTTTGACCAACACGTAGCATGATTATTTTCCGCCTTGCATTTCACTGCGCAGTTGCTCGATCACCACGCCGGTTTCCGGGCGCACACCGCGCCACAGAAAAAAAGATTCCGCCGCCTGTTCTACCAACATCCCCAGGCCATCCAGCGATTGAACCGCACCATGCCCTCTAGCCCAAACCTGAAACGCCGTTGGCTCAGCACTGTACATCATGTCGTAACAGCTACCACCCTCATATATCAGATCATCGGGCAACGGTGGTACTTCACCTTCCAGACTGGCAGACGTGCCATTAATCACCAGATCGAACTGCTGCCCCGGCAACACATCAAAACCACTACCAAACACGTCACCAAAATCATTAAATTGACTAGCAAGCGCCACAGCCTTTGATACCGTGCGATTTGCCACAATAACGAATTGAGGCCGTTGTTCCAATAAGGGCTGCAACACACCGCGCACAGCACCCCCCGCCCCCAATACCAAAATGCACTTGCCCTTCAACTCAAGGCCATGATTTTCAACAATATCCCGCACCATACCGACGCCATCGGTGGTATCGGCATAACGACTGCCATCACCACTAATCACAATGGTATTCACCGCACCCGCCAGCTCAGCACGCTCACTTCGATCTTTGACCAGTTCCCAGGCCTGCTGCTTAAACGGCACAGTGATATTCAGCCCCTTGCCACCTTCATTTTGAAACCAGTCCACCGCAGCGGCGAAACCATCCAACTCGACTAGCAAGGTTTCATAGCTAATATCTTGCCCTGTTTGCTCGGCAAACTGACGATGAATCTGAGGAGATTTGCTATGGCCAATGGGGTTACCCATGACCGCATATGAATCTTTTTTCACAAAATAGTCTCGTTTGTTAATCTGCTGACAGTATAACGGATGCCAAAAAAAGCGGGCACATGGCCCGCTTCATATCATTCAGAATATTTGATTTAGCTTTCTTTTAACCATTGAGCAATCTGCTTGGCGTAATAGGTCAGAATGCCATCAGCACCGGCACGTTTGAAGCAAACCATCGCTTCCATCACCACCGCCTTTTCATCCAGCCAGCCATTCTGACTGGCGGCCTTGAGCATGGCGTACTCACCACTGACATGATAAGCATAGGTAGGCACACCAAATTCACTCTTCACCCGACGAACAATATCCAGATAAGGCATACCTGGTTTTACCATCACCATATCAGCGCCCTCGCCCAGATCAAGACCGACTTCATGGATAGCCTCATCGCTATTGCCTGGGTCCATCTGATAGGTGTACTTGTTACCCGCACCAAGATTCGCTGCCGACCCAACGGCATCACGAAACGGGCCGTAAAAACTGGACGCATATTTGGCTGAATAGGCGAGGATGCGAGTATGGATGTAACCCGCCCCTTCAAGGGCATCACGAATTTGGCCAATACGACCATCCATCATGTCTGAGGGGGCCACCACATCAGCACCTGCCTCCGCATGAGAGAGCGCCTGTTTTACCAGTACCTCAATGGTCTCGTCATTCATGACATAACCACTGTCGTCAATCAAACCGTCCTGACCATGCGTGGTAAACGGATCAAGGGCAACATCGGTAATCACCCCCAACTCCGGGAATTCTTTTTTCAACGCTCGCACAGCGCGCTGTGCCAGCCCCTCTGGATTAAAGGCTTCCGCCGCATCAAGACTCTTTTTATCCATCGCCGTCACAGGAAACAGCGCAATCGCAGGAATACCTAACTCAACCAGCTCAGCGGCCTCTTTGAGCAGCAGGTCAATACTGACCCGCTCAACTCCGGGCATGGACGAGATAAGCTCACGCTGACTCTCGCCATCAAGCACAAACATGGGATAGATCAGGTCATCGCTGGTGACATGATTTTCCCGCATCAGGCGGCGGGAAAAATTATCGCGCCGCATGCGGCGCATACGACGTGGAAGAAAGAGCCCTGAATCTGACACGTTTTTACCCTCTTAAAAACAAAAATGGAGCGACATATCACTATGCCGCTCCATTATATCGCTTTAGATCAACTACTTTTTCTTTTTAGCTGTCTTTTTCTTGGCCGCTTTTTTCTTAGGCGCAACCTTCTTAGCCACTTTTTTCTTAGCGACCTTCTTTTTAACCGTTTTTTTCTTGCTGGCTACTTTTTTCTTAGCGGCCTTCTTTTTAGTGGCAGCCTTTTTCTTCACAGCGACCTTTTTTTTAGTCGCTTTCTTTTTGCTGGCAGCCTTTTTCTTCACAGCGACCTTTTTCTTAGCCGCTTTCTTTTTGCTGGCAGCCTTTTTCTTAGCCGCTTTCTTTTTGGTGGTAGCCTTTTTCTTCACAGCGACCTTTTTCTTAGCCGCTTTCTTTTTGCTGGTAGCCTTTTTCTTCACAGCGACCTTTTTCTTAGCCGCTTTCTTTTTGGTGGCAGCCTTTTTCTTCACAGCGACCTTTTTCTTAGCCACTTTCTTTTTGGTGGCAGCCTTTTTCTTCACAGCGACCTTTTTCTTAGCCGCTTTCTTTTTGGTGGCAGCCTTTTTCTTCACAGCGACCTTTTTCTTAGCCGCTTTCTTTTTGGTGGCA
>JAJRUN010000111.1 GCA_024277755.1 Gammaproteobacteria bacterium
AGGCGCGAAAGAAAAATGAGCTAATATTTTTCTGATTGAGGCAGAAAATGCAGTTAATAGCGAGCTATTGACAAGTTTTCTAACGAAAAGCAGGAGAATATTAGCCATTTTTACTCGTGATTGTATCGTGCAAAGGTCTCTTTATATTTATGGTTTAGGAATTGCTGAGTTTTCCGATATAGATAGCAGGGGTCATATCCATGGTTTTTGTTGGAAAATGTTGGTGTCGCTGTGTGGCCAGAAGGGAAATATGCAAAATCTCACTATAAAAACGATCTTTCGGATAGCTGTTGCTATGATAGCTGTGCTGGTGCTTTGTCAGTCTTTTTTCAGCCTGCGGCAAACCTCAATTGTAGAGACAGAAACTAGCAGGCTGATAAATACCAGTATTCCCATACAATTAACGGCTAGAGAATTGCAACTTAGTGTGGTTCAGGTGCAGCAGTGGCTGACAGATATCAGCGCGACGCGTGGCCTTGATGGGCTGAATGATGGTTTTGATGAGGCCGAGAAGCATGCCCGTCTATTTCGCGTTGAAATAGATAGGCTGATCAAACTTGATCCGGATAACGCAAATCAATATCCACCGATCAAACAGGCTTTCGAGGCCTATTACAGCCAGGGTAAGGTGATGGCTCAGGCCTATGTTGATCAAGGGCCTGTCGGAGGTAATGCCAGGATGGCTGCCTTTGACCAGGCAGCTGTAGCCCTGCACGAGCGTCTGGAACCTATGATCCAGAGAATTGAAGCAGAGACTTTGCGGCAGGAACAGTTTTTGGCGCAACAGGCAGGTTTGAGTCGTGCGATGGTGTTGGGGTTCTCGGCGATTTATGGTGTGGTACTGATATTGTTGTTTTTTGGTGCAAGAAACCTGCTGATCAAACCCCTTTGTCACACAGTGATGATGTTTAAGGATCTGGCAGAAGGCGACGGTGATCTGACTAAGCGATTATCGGAAAAGGCATTCGGAGAATTGGGTGCTTTGTCTAAATTGACCAACATCTTTGTCGCCAAGGTACAGGATCAGGTGGGTTGTGTTGCCGCAACGGTAGATCAATTGGCAGCCACTGCTGTGCAGTTGAAAGGCTCAACTGAAAATACCTGTACTATTATGAACAGGCAGCAGGCTGAAACAGACCAGGTGGCCACCGCCATTAACGAGATGTCGGCAACGATCAATGAAGTGGCTCAGAATGCGGCCAATGCGGCTGATTCTGCCCGTCAGGCGGATGAGCAGGCTCAGAATGGTAGCACCGTCGTCGGGGAGACAATGAAGGTCATCAATAGTCTGGCGGTTGATGTAGAAAATGCATCGGAGGTGATTAAATCAGTGGCGAGCCACACCAGCGATATTGGACAGGTCTCTGATGTCATTAGTGATATCGCTGAACAGACCAATCTGCTTGCCTTGAATGCGGCGATTGAGGCTGCTCGTGCCGGTGAACAGGGGCGCGGATTTGCCGTGGTAGCGGATGAAGTACGAACCTTGGCCAAGCGAACCCAGGATTCCACTCTGGAAATTCAGACCAGCATTGAGCAGTTGCAAAGTAGTGCTGCTAAAGCGGTTGAGGCAATGGAAAAGGGCCGTAATCAGGCCAGTGCCAGTGTTCAACAATCTATTGAGGCGGGTACGGCCTTGGATTTGATCACTGCTGAGGTGACCAATATCAGTGATATGAACACCCAGATTGCCAGTGCAGCGGAGGAGCAGGGTGCTGTGTCGGAAGAAATAAATCGGAGTGTGGTGCGTATCCGTGAGGTTTCCGATGAGACAGTGGTTGAAATGGATTCTTTGACCCGGTCCAGTGATAATTTGATGAGCGTGGTGGATGGGTTACAAAAATTAGTATTGCGATTCAAATACTAGTTTTAATTTCAACGCTTTCAAATGTTTCCGAGCCCCTCGAAAAAGGGGCTTTTTTACGTTAAAATTCATTATATTATTATTGTATATTGTTATTTTATGCTCATATATAGTTTGCTTGACGTTGTTATGTTTCTAGGGAGAACACACGGTGAGGATGAATCTTAAATACTGGCTGATTGGGATAGCCTTCCTGGGTCTGAACCAGACTGCACTGGCATCAGATCTTAATGTTTTTACTGTTCAACAGCAGCTTGGGAAACAGGAACGTTTGTTTGATGCTGTTATCGAGGCCGTACATCAATCTACCCTGTCGTCACAAATTGTCGGGCGGGTGGTTGAGATTAATTATGATGTTGATGATTTTGTCCCCAAGGGCGGTGTGATTCTGCGTTTTCGTGACACTGAACAGCAGGCCCGGCTTGATCAGGCCAGGGCAGGGCTGGGTGAAGCAAAGGCACGTCGTAAAGAGGCGGATGACGAATACCAGCGGGTTAAAGACATCTATGCCAGAAAGCTGGTGGCACAGTCTGAAATGGACCGGGCCGTGGCCGGTCAAGAAGCGGCTCGCGCGCGACTGGAGGCAGCAGAAGCGAAATTGGCAGAAGCCACAGAACAGTTTGAACATACGGTTATCAAAGCCCCCTTTAGCGGATATGTCACCCAGCGTCATGTTGAGGTGGGTGAAACTGTTGGTGTGGGCCAGCCGCTGATGAGTGGGTTTTCCTACGAACATCTGCGAGCTTTAGTGCAGGTTCCCCAGGCCTTTGTTGGATCTGTGCGTCAACACGCCAAGGCACGCGTGATTCTAAAAGACGACCATAGCGTTGAAGCTGAATCGTTGCGGGTGTTTCCCTATGCCGACCCACAGAGCCATTCATTCAGGGTACGCGTTAATCTGCCTCAGGCCGATTACGGTATTTACCCGGGGATGTTTGTCAAAGTGGCGTTTGTGACGGGTGAAGTTGAACGGTTGTTGATTTTGGCTGAAGCAGTGGTTAAACGCAGTGAACTGACTGGTGTGTATGTGCTGGCGGATGATGGTCGTGTCAGTCTGCGTCAGATCAGGGTGGGGGGGCGTATCGGCAATCAAGTTGAAGTTTTGGCGGGCCTGTCAGAAGGTGAGCGGATTGCAGTTGATCCGATTGCCGCAGGCATCGAACTTAAACAACAGCGGTAATCAGTCATGAACAAGGAAAAGCGAGTGCATCTCAGTACATATTTTGCACCTTATAATGGTCCAGTTTTCCACCATGCAGCGTTGCTCGTTGTCGCCATAGTCCCGGCTATGACTCCGCCTCGCGCCTTGCCTGATGAAAAATGGGGCTCATTCTAATGTCACAAAATACACACCAAGGTGCACTAGGTATCTCAGGGATGATTGCGCAGAAATTTCTGCGTAGCGAAATGACGCCACTGTTGGCGCTGGTTGGCATTCTGTTGGGAATATTTGCGGTGTTGGTCACCCCGCGTGAGGAAGAGCCGCAGATTGACGTGACCTTCGCCAATGTCTTTATTCCTTATCCGGGGGCCACCGCCGTTGAGGTGGAAAACCTGGTCAGTACTCCGGCCGAGCAGGCTCTGTCCGAGATCAAAGGGGTCGAACATATCTACTCTGTATCCCAGCCTGGCCTGTCGGTGCTGACGGTGCAGTTTGAGGTTGGCGAAGACCGCACCCAAAGCATCGTCAATCTTTATAACCAGGTTTATTCCAATGAAGACTGGCTGCCATTGGGCTTAGGTGTGGGGCGAGCCATCATCAAACCCAAGGGCATTGATGATGTACCCATTGTCAGTTTGACCCTGTGGACCGACGATGAGTCGCGTGCCGGTTATGAATTGCAACAAGTGGCCCACACCATCGAGGCTGAACTGAAACGTGTGCCGGGCACCCGTGATATCTACACCATCGGTGGGCCAGAGCAAGTGGTGCGCATCCTGCTGGACCCCCAGCGCATGGCCGGGTATGACATCGGTTTTGATGACTTGCGTGGTGCATTGCTGGCGGCCAATGCCACCCGTGATGCTGGCGAATTGGTCAGCAATAACCGCGAAATTGAAATCCAGGCCGGAAGTTTTCTTACCAGCGCGGCCGAGGTTGAAGCCCTGATTATCGGGCTGCACAACGGTGTGCCGGTTTATCTGACTGACGTGGCAGATATTTCACTTGGCCCTGATCAGGCAGAACAGTTCGTCTGGTTTGGCACAGGGGCAGCGTTTGCACAAAGTGCAAAAGGTGAATTTCCGGCGGTGACCATCGCCGTTGCCAAACAGCCGGGCACCAATGCCTCTACCATTGCCGAGCAGGTGATTGCCCGGGTCGATCAATTGCGATGTGTCTTTATCCCTGACGGGGTAGAGGTCACTGTGACGCGCAACTATGGTGCCACCGCCACCGACAAGGCCATGACACTCATCAAAAAGCTGATCTTCGCCACCTCAGCGGTGGTGTTGCTGGTGTTTTTTACCCTCGGAAAACGCGAGGCCTTTATTGTCGGTGCCGCAGTGGTGGTCACCTTGATGTTCACCCTGTTTGCCTCCTGGGCCTGGGGTTTTACGCTCAACCGTGTGTCGCTGTTTGCCCTGATTTTTTCTATCGGCATCCTGGTGGACGATGCCATCGTTGTGGTTGAAAACATCCATCGTCGCCAGCAATTGGGGGGTAAAAGTTTGCTGGAAGCCATTCCGCTAGCCGTCGATGAAGTTGGCGGGCCAACCATCCTGGCAACTTTTACCGTTATTGCAGCACTATTGCCGATGGCCTTTGTCAGCGGCTTGATGGGGCCTTATATGAGTCCGATCCCAATCAACGCCAGCATGGGTATGCTTATCTCTCTGGCCGTCGCCTTTATTTTTACGCCGTGGTTGACCTATAAAATTTTCAAGAAACACCAGCCTGTCCATCATGCCGCTGACGAGATATGCGAGGGCGAAGGCCCTGCGGGGATGAAACTCTACGGCTTGTTTAAACGTGGTGTTGGCCCGTTCCTGGCAGGTGATGCTGGCCGTGGTCGTCGCTGGGGGCTGTTCGCTGGCATCATGTTATTGATCCTGATGGCTGTCAGTCTGGCGATGTTTAAACTGGTGATCCTCAAGATGTTGCCGTTTGATAACAAGTCTGAATTTCAGGTAATTGTCGACATGCCAGAGGGCAGCAGCGTTGAACAGACCAATCGTGTTTTGCAGGCACTGGGGCAATATATTGCAACTGTGCCCGAGGTGACTGATTATCAGCTTTATGCTGGCACTGCGGCACCGATCAATTTTAATGGCTTGGTGCGGCAGTATTATCTGCGCAGCGGTGCCAATGTGGGGGATATTCAGGTCAACCTGCAGCATCGTGCTGAGCGTGATCGCAAGAGCCATGAGATTGCACTGGCAGTACGTGAGCCGTTACAGAAAATAGGTCAACGTTTTGATGCCAACATCAAAATTGTTGAAGTACCACCGGGCCCGCCGGTGTTTGCGCCGTTGGTCGCCGAGATCTACGGTCTTGATTACCCGGGCCAGATTGAAGTCGCCAAACAGGTGCGCAGTATTTTTGAACAGACCGATGAGGTGGTGGATGTTGATGACAGTGTTGAGCATCGCGCGCCGCGTCTGATCGTTGAAGTGGACCGGCAAAAAGCAGCGCTGCTGGGGGTAACACAACAAACAGTGGTGGCAGCACTCACCAGTGCCATTGCCGGTGAAGACGTGGGCTATCTGCATGGCACCACTGATAAATACCCAGTGCCGTTACGCATTGAACTGCCCGTGGCGGAGAAGGCCGACGCCAATGCCCTGCTTGACCTGCAGGTGCGTAGCCAGCGCGGTGGTCTGGTGCGCCTGTCAGAGATTGTAAAACTGGTGCAAAGCGAACGAGAATACACCATCTATCATAAAGATCTGTTACCCGTGGTGTTTGTTACCGCCGATGTTGCCGGTGAAACCGACAGCCCGCTGTATGGCATGTTTAACATCTTCAACGCCCTGAACGATACAAAAGTGCACGGTGATCATGTGCTGGATCAAACCCTGTTAAGCCAGCCGGAAAATCCCTATCGCTACAGCCTTAAATGGGATGGTGAATGGCAGATTACCTACGAGACCTTCCGTGACATGGGGCTTGCCTATGCGGTTGGCATGGTCTTGATCTATCTGCTGGTGGTGGCACAGTTTCGTTCCTACCTGGTGCCGTTAATCATCATGGCCCCTATCCCGTTGACCATCATCGGTGTCATGCCGGGGCATGCCTTGCTGGGGGCCAATTACACTGCCACCTCTATGATTGGCATGATTGCCCTGGCCGGGATTATTGTCCGCAACTCGATCCTGCTGGTGGACTTTATCAACCAGGAGGTTGCCGCCGGTGTGCCGTTTGACGAGGCCGTCATTCGTGCCGGTGCTGTGCGCGCCAAACCGATTGTGCTGACCGGGCTGGCTGCCATGATAGGCGCTTTGTTTATTCTTGATGACCCGATCTTTAACGGCCTGGCCATCTCACTGATCTTCGGTATCTTCGTTTCTACATTGTTGACGCTGGTCGTAATCCCGGTGATGTACTACGCCTTTATGCGTAAACGTTTTGTGTGATGAGGCTTTTGTGCCCAAATAAAAGATAGTGTTCGTGGTTATTAAACGTTGCTTGTTACCGAACGATAAACATGGCAAAGAAGTACTTTTGGCACCTGTCTGGGGGTGAGTTGTTGTAAAAATATAAGGGTTTTGTTTTTGATCTGAAAAGATGATTGATATTTGATTGCTGTCGTTACGGCTGTGGATTGAGCTTGGGGTCTGGGATATCTCTGACTACTCTGAAGAGGCGTACTGGATAGCATTGGCTTAAACAGGGGTTGATGTCGGTTATTGGAATTAGTTTATGTTCCTAATAGGGGGTATTCAATATAAGTATTCAGCCACAAGATGAAAATAGCCTACAGCTCGTTCTGGATTCTTTGGCGGTCGCCGTTGCCTGGGCGAATGAAGAGGGTGTTATTGAATACGCCAACCCAAAATTTACAGAAATGTTTGGCTATACGGTTGAAGATGTTTCTACAGTAGAGCAGTGGTATCTATGCGCCTATCCAGATGCTAACTACCGTAAAAAAATAATGACTCTGTGGGAAGCAGATGTTGTAAAAGCCCGTCAAGAGAACGTAGCCATCCCCCCGATGGAGTTGAATGTAACCTGTAAGGATGGCTCGGTGCGTAATGTTATTCTCGCTGGTTCATGGGCCGGACCACGCCTGTTAGCAACCTTCAGTGACATCACAGAGAAGGCAGGGGTTGAGAAAACACTGCGTTTTGTTGCACAGCGTGGATGGGCGGTGAAGGGGGAGGCATTCATTCCTGCAATCGTCCGCTATCTGGCTGAGATGTTTGCTGTCGACTATGCTTTTGTCGGCAGACTGCGCATGAACAAGGCATCTATTGAAAGCATCGCCTTTTATGCCAAAGGTCAGTTGGTCGAAAATTTTCAGTATGATTTGATCAATACGCCTTGTGCAAATGTTGTTGGCCAAACTTCATGTATATACCCCAGTGATGTTCAAAAGTTGTTTCCCCAAGATTATTTTTTGACGGAGATGGGGGTTGATAGTTATGCAGGTATTCCGCTTTGGGACTCAAAAGGTGATGGGCTTGGCATACTCACCTTGTTACATAGTTCACCGCTTAATAATATTGAAGTTATTCGTTCTCAGCTGCAACTCGTTGCTGTGCGCGTTGCTGCCGAGCTTGAACGAAAAAAGACTGATGATGAAATAAAGGATCTGAATACCAGCCTGGAAGATCGTGTTCAGCAACGGACTCGTGAGCTTTCTATTGCCAAGAAAGAGGCTGATTTGGCCAATCAGGCTAAATCAGAGTTTTTATCCTCTATGAGTCATGAATTGCGCACCCCAATGAATGCCATTCTTGGATTTAGTCAGCTTATGGGGCTTGATGATGATTTGGCTGCTGAGCAAAAAGACAATCTGCGAGAGATTCGTATGGCAGGTGAGCATCTGTTGGAACTCATCAACGACGTGCTTGATTTATCCAAAGTCGAATCCGGTCATCTAGAATTTTTGCTAGAGTCAGTGGCGGTGCGCCCGGTGATTGAAGAGTGTCTGGGGATGGTTGCCAGCCTGGCTGATAAAAATGATATTCAGACCAGTCATTCCTGTAGCGAGGGCATAATCGTCTGTGCCGACCGCAGGCGTCTCAAACAGGTCATTATCAACCTGCTTTCCAATGCCATTAAATATAATCGCAGGGGGGGGAGTGTGACTCTGGCACTTAAGCCCGAACCTGGAGAACGACTGCGTATTTTGGTGACAGACACAGGCCCGGGTATTGCCAAAGCCAGGCAGGCGGAACTGTTTCAACCCTTTAATCGCCTTGATGCCGAAAATAGTGAGATCGAGGGTACAGGCATTGGTCTGACCCTGACTCGGCGAATAGTTGAAATGATGGGTGGCACAGTCGATTTGGAAAGTCAGGAAGGTGTCGGCAGTACCTTCTGGATTGAATTAGCACTTGAATCACCTGTTAAATCACAAGCCAAACAGGTTGATGATAATCATGAAACAAAGCAATTGTTAACGCTTGCCAATACAGAACAACACAAGGTGCTTTACATCGATGATAATGCGGGCAACCTGAAACTGGTTAAACAAATATTTAAATACAGCACGCATATAAAATTATTAACAGCCCACACACCAGTGCTGGGAATAGAACTGGCAAAGACGCAACAGCCCGAACTGATTTTTCTCGATATTCATATGCCAGGCATGGATGGCTATCAGGTGTTGGAAGTGTTTAAGGCAGATAACAGCCTAAAAAATATTCCGGTTATTGCCGTTACTGCTTATGCAATGGAGCGTGATATAGAAGCAGGTAAAGCCGCAGGGTTTTCAGATTATATAACCAAGCCCATGGATGTTACTTATCTTCGAATCTTGATAGACCAGTTGTTGGGGGGGGCGGTTAAATAACGAACTCCATGCTGATAACCCAGGGTTTTATAAATCAAAGATTCCCTGTAATCCAGGCTTGCCCCAGGCTAATTCCACCATCATTTATTGGCGATTGTGTCTGTAGATAGGCTTTAAATTTTTGTCTCTGTAGTGCTTCTATTAAGCCATTAGTTAAAACCTGATTCAAAAAACAGCCACCACTGAGCAGGACAATATCAGTCTCATGTTTTTGGGCCATTTGTGTGGTCCATTCAGACAAGGCCTCTATCAGCGTGCCGTGGAACAGGTTGGCTGCTGCCACTGGGGGCATGTCCAGCATGGCGGTGAGCAGTGGACTGAAATCCAGCTGATTGTCTTTGATTAGCCAGCCAGCGTGCATCACGGTTGTTTCAGTGACCAGGCCTTCCAATTGCATTGCTGCCTGCCCTTCAAAACTGGATGTATGTTTTAAGTGCAGTAGTCCGCTGGCAACATCGAACAACCGACCGCCGCTGCTGGTGGTTGGACTGTGGATGTTTTTTTGTAGTAGCTGGGCGATATTTCGGGCGGCGGGCTGAGCCTGAAATCGTTCGGCAATTTCATCACCGCGACCTGTTTTTTGTAGAAATGACGCCGCCATGCGCCAGGGTTCGCGTGTAGCAATGTCACCACCGGGTTGTTTGAGTGGTTGTAGATGACTGAGGCGTTGAAAGTGTGGGCCGTTCAGCAATAACAGCTCTCCCCCCCAGGCGTTGTGATCGCTGCCGAGGCCAAAGCCATCCAGGGCCAAGCCGATGGCCGGTTGGCTAATATTGTGTTCTGCGGCCACTGCGGCGAGGTGGGCGTGATGATGCTGTATGGCATAACAGGGCAGGCCGAGTGATTGTGCATGCCGTGTGCTATGAAAGTCGGGGTGCAGGTCGTGGGCGACACGTTCGGGGGTGACATTGAGAAGCGACAATAAATGACCAATGCTGTTTTTGAAATAATGCAGGCTGGCAGCGTTGTTCAGGTCGCCGATGTGTTGTGAAATAAACGCCTCGTCATCACGGGTAATGCAAATGGTGTTTTTCAGATGGCCACCCACCGCCAGCGTGGCCGGAATGGCGTGTGGAAGTTTGATCGCCAGCGGTGCATAACCACGGGCACGACGGATAAAGGCCGTTTGTTGATTGATAACGCGCAGCACAGAGTCATCGCAGCGCGTCACAATTTCTCGATCATGGTCGATAATGAGATCGGCAATATCACTCAATTTCAGCCTGGCTTTATAGCCATCGATAATTAAGGGTTCGCCACTATTGTTGCCACTCGTCATCACCAGACAGAGTGATTGTGCCTGTTCTAGCCAGTCTGTGTCATCAGGTTGCCCACATGCCTGATGAAATAACAAATAGTGCAGGGGGGTATAGGGCAGCATGATACCAAGCCATTTCAGGTCAGGTGCGACTGATTCTGAAATAGGTAAATTGTTTTTTTTGCTGAGAACAACAATGGGGCGTTGCTGGCTTTGTAATAGTTGTGCCTCTTTGTCATTGATGTGGGCTAATTGTTTGGCGCTGGCAATATTGGCAACCATCACCGCCAGCGGTTTCTCTGGACGTTGTTTCCTTTGTCGAAGCCTTTTCACCGCGGCCTCATTTGTTGCATCACAGAGCAGATGAAAGCCACTCAAACCTTTTATTGCCAGGATCATGCCTCGTTGGAGCTGCGTTGTTATTTTATCTACAGGCAGGGACAGCCGTGGCCCACACTCGGCACAGGCAATGGTTTGGGCGTGAAAGCGCCTGTTTTCGGCATCGCTATATTCGTTTTCACAACGTGAGCACATTTTAAAGCTGGCC
This sequence comes from Gammaproteobacteria bacterium, assembly GCA_024277755.1. GTDB lineage: Bacteria > Pseudomonadota > Gammaproteobacteria > Tenderiales > Tenderiaceae > Tenderia. Next base: position 10,632 of record JAJRUN010000111.1, read on the forward strand.
ATTGTTGTCTTGGCACGGTCATAAGGTGTTTTTCGGCTAATGCTATAGCGTGGGCCACAGTGGCTACAACTGACAAAGGGGTAGAGGTAATACGGGTTGTCTGGGTTAAAAAGATCTTTCAGGCAAGCAGCGCAAACAGAAGAGTCGGCGGCGAGCTCGTTTTTTTCTGAGCAAGTCTGGCTTTCAATTATTTGAAAATCATCTTCCTGGATGAGCTGTATTTCACATTGCTCAATTTTTTTGATAATGGCGTTTGCAGGCGGGGTCTTGGTTAATGCTTTTATAAACTGTTTTGTTTCCAGTCCTTGAATTTCGATTAGAACGCCATTAGCACTGTTTTTAGTCCAGCCGGTTAAATTATGATTGTGTGCCAAGTTATAAACATACGGGCGAAAGCCAACCCCTTGAACAAGGCCATTGATTTTAAGCTTAACCCGTTTAGATGATGGCATTGTTTAATATGTATTTTGGATGTATTTATGCGGGAATATGATTATGTTTTGTCCAGCTTGTAAGTTGCTATAAATCATCTATACCTTAGTTATCTTGTTAACTATCGATGTGGGGTCGAAATGTTTTATGGCTATCAAATGTACGGCTTTATCAATGATTGAAGCCGATATGGACCTGAAATCCGCGGCCATTCTTGTGGTTGATGACGAACATGCCAATGTGGTTCTAATTGAAACTATTCTGAATAGCCATGGCTATGAATATGTTTATTCTACACAAGATCCCTCTCAGGTATTGGGCATGTATTGCCAGCACAATATTGATCTGATCCTGCTTGATATTAATATGCCGGTCATGGATGGCTATGATGTTATGGCTCAGTTGAAAGCGTTGGATGATCCCTGCCTTGCCCCAATTTTGGTATTGACCGCTCAATATGCTCAGGACTTTCGTCAACGTGCCTTTGATGCCGGTGCCAGAGATTATGTCACCAAACCCTTTGATGTAAACGAGCTGTTGTCACGGGTGCAGAATTTGTTGCAGGCGGAATTGGCACAGCAATACATGCGCAAGCAGAACGATATTCTTGATCATCGTGTGCTGGAACGTACTGTTGAGCTTCAAATGGCTCAGCAACAGCTGCATGAAAACCGGTTGCAAGTAGTACGTCGGCTTGGTCGTGCCGCAGAATTTCGTGATAACGAAACCGGCCTGCATATTATTCGCATGAGCAAGATTGCCGCATTGCTGGGGCGTGCGGCCGGTATGAACGATGAAGACTGTGACTTGTTGCTGAATGCCGCACCAATGCATGATATTGGCAAGATAGGTATTCCAGATGATATTTTATTAAAGCCAGGGCGCTTTGACGCAGATGAATGGCGCATCATGCAAAGCCATGTTCAGATTGGTGCCGATATTTTATCGGGTGATGATTCAAGGCTGCTGGTGATGGCGGCAGAGATCGCCTTGACCCATCATGAAAAATGGGATGGCAGTGGTTATCCCAACGGCTTAAAGGGTGAGGAAATCCCGTTGGTGGGGCGTCTTTGTGCCTTGGCTGATGTATTTGATGCGCTGACATCAAAGCGCCCCTACAAACCGGCCTGGTCAGAGCCGGATGCTCTGGAGTATCTGGTTGCCGAGTCCGGGCGACATTTTGATCCCAATATGATTGAGCACTTTCTGGCACTGTTTCCTAAAATTGCATCAATCCGGCACATGCACTCTGAGCCAGTTTGCGATGAAATAACCATGCAAACCAGGGGGGGTGTCGGCTTAAGTTTCAGGCAGCCTGTTAACAGGCTGTTGTAGGATATATTGACGAGCCAATTGAAAAAACATTCGAATGAATGTGTTTTCTGTAGCAGGTTTTCGTGTCGGCAGGGCTGCACTGCAGCTTGACTCAATCGTCTATTCCTAATAGAGTCTCTCCACCAAGATTTCAGGTGTCCTGCGGGTTATCGCCCAAGGGATGAAACGGGAAATCGGTGCGCACTGGCGAACCAGTGACAATTCCGATGCTGCCCCCGCAACGGTAAGCGAGTCAGGTGTGATCAAAAAGTCACTGTGCTGTTTTGGCATGGGAAGACGATCTCACCGGAACAGTTTGATTGTTCACTCGTCAGCCCGGAGACCGGCCTGATATTAGAAATGACTGTATTGCGGAGGGCGATGCGGCAGGATAACGCCCCGTCTGTTTTCCTGCTCATCCTCCGTTTTTCATGCTTTCACACAGGCTGAATATTGAAACCGAGATGAGCGACCAGGATAAAAATCAACGTCACAACCAACGCATGCAACGCAAAAAAGCGGTTGTTGATGCGGCTGTGGCGCGTGCCGATAAAGACAAAGGTCTGATCCTGGTCAATACCGGCAACGGCAAAGGCAAGTCCAGCGCCGGGTTTGGTGTGGTGGCACGTGCCCTGGGTCATCACATGAACGTGGCAGTAATCCAGTTTATCAAGGGCAGTTTCAGTACCGGTGAAGAGGACTTCTTTCGTCGTTTTCCAGATGAGGTTGAGTACCACGTCATGGGCGAGGGCTTTACCTGGGATACCCAGAATCGTCAGCGTGATATTGCCACGGCCATGGCCGCCTGGGAAAAGGCCGAGTCTTTTTTGTCTAATTCCGAATTTGATTTGGTGTTGCTGGACGAACTCAATATCGCCCTTAAATATGACTACATCCCCCTCGAACGTGTGCTGACAGCCTTGCACAACAAGCCTGAAATGCAGCACGTCATTATCACTGGCCGTGGAGCTAAGAATGAGTTGATTGAGATTGCCGACACGGTGACTGAAATGCGTGAAATCAAACATGCCTACAAAGCCGGTATTCGCGCCCAGAAGGGGGTGGAGCTGTGAGCGCAGGCTGCCGGGCCTTACTGATCAGCGCCCCGGCCTCGGGCCAGGGCAAGACCACCGTCACCGCTGCGCTGGCACGTCGTTACAGTCAGCAGGGCAAGGTGGTGCGGGTCTTTAAAACCGGGCCGGACTTTATTGACCCCATGATTTTGCAACAGGCCTCAGGCCAGCCGGTGTATCAGCTCGATCTGTGGATGGTGGGTGAAGCCGAGTGCCGCCAGCGTCTGGCTGAGGCCGCCAAAACCGCCGACCTGATTCTGATCGAAGGGGTGATGGGCTTGTTCGACGGCAAGCCAAGCAGTGCCGATCTGGCGGAGTTGTTTGGCATTCCGGTGCTGGCGCTGATCGACAGCAAGGGCATGGCCCAGACCTTTGGTGCCGTGGCCCACGGGTTGACCTCTTATCGTCCTGGTTTGACGTTTGCCGGGGTGTTGGCCAATCGTGTGGCCAGCGACAATCACGCCGAAATGCTGGCCGAGAGCCTGCCCGCAGGGCTGGGGCAGTTTTGTTGCATGGCCAAGGACGACAGCCTTAATCTGCCCAGTCGTCATCTTGGCCTGTTGCAGGCCAGTGAGATTGCCGACCTTGATGCCCGTCTGGATGCCGCAGCCGCCCTGTTACAGATTCCAGAGCTGGAACAACTGGCTACCGAAATCAGCTTTGAGGCAGCGGCTAAACAGGCCTTGCCACCACTGCTGCAAGGCGTACGTATTGGTGTTGCCAAAGATGAGGCCTTCAGCTTTATCTATCCGGCCAACCTTGAATGCCTGCAAGACATGGGCGCTGAACTGAGCTATTTCTCGCCCTTAAACGATGCCCGCCTGCCTGAGGTGGACAGCCTGTGGTTTCCGGGAGGCTACCCGGAACTGCACGCAGCACAACTGGCTGCCAATCCGTCACTCAAAGCCGCCATCACAGCCCATCATCAGGCCGGTAAGGCGATTCTGGCCGAGTGCGGTGGCATGCTCTATCTGGCAGAGTCACTACAGACTCAGGATCAGCAGCGTCATGCCATGGTCGGCCTGCTGCCAGGGCAGGCGGTGATGCAAAAACGCCTGGGGGGGCTGGGTATGCAGTCAGCCCTCTTGCCAGAGGGTGAATTGCGTGGTCATACCTTTCACTATTCGCGCTTGGAGAGTGAACTGTTGCCTGTTGCCCACGGCATCAAACAACGCAACGGCAAGGCCGGTGAGGCCATCTATCGTCAGGGGCGGCTGACGGCCAGTTATATTCATCTTTATTTTCCATCTAACCCGGTGGCATGCGCTAAACTATTGCAGTCTTTGACTGATGCAAACACAAACAACAATTAAGGAGATAATCATGCAAATCAATCCAACTAATACAGTGGTACAACAGGCTCAGCCTGCGGCGTCTACGACCAAGGTCATGCCCGTGCTACTGGCTGCCTCAGTGGGTGCGGTATTGCTGTTTGCTGCCGGTTTTGCTGAAACCAGCGTGTTGCATAACGCCGCCCACGATTCCCGTCATTCTGCTGTTTTTCCTTGCCACTAAGTGTTTCCAGGGTAATGAATATGAGTGTAAAAAATCTGTTTACCGTGGCAGCCCTGACCAGTCTGTTGGCGGGTGTGTTATTGACCCTGTTTCAGCTGATACAGGTGATCCCGGCCGTGATTGAGGCCGAAGGCTACGAGCAAACAGTGTCCAGCCAGTCTGCCCATAGTCACGAGCAGGGTCATCAACATGATGAAGAAGCATGGGCACCGGCAGATGGTTTGGAGCGAAACCTGTTTACTGCGGCTGCCAACGTGGTGATTGCCCTGGGTTTTTCACTGTTGCTGGGTGCTGCCGCTATGTGGCGTGGCAAAAAGCTCGACTGGCGTTCCGGTTTGCTTTGGGGGCTGGCGGGTTATGCGGTCTTTTTTGTTGCGCCATCGCTGGGGCTGCACCCGGAATTGCCCGGCACCGAAGCGGCTGATCTGCAACTGCGCCAGCTCTGGTGGCTGGCCACGGTGGCTTGTACTGCTGCCGGGTTGGCGCTGCTCTTCTTTAATCGTCGCTATGCCCTGAAGGCCCTGGGCGTGGTTTTGATTGTTGTGCCACATGTGATTGGCGCACCGCAGCCCGATGTTCACACTGCCCTTGCACCGGATGAATTAATTCACTCGTTCATCACCGCCACCATCGTCTCGAATGCCGTGTTCTGGTTGGCATTGGGCGGCCTGTACGGCTTCTTCAGCCAAAAGCTGGCCCATTAATATGGCCAAGGTCTGGTTTGTGGGGGCTGGCCCGGGTGATCCGGATCTGATTACGGTTAAGGGCCGCAACCTGATCGAAAAGGCTGATGCGATTTTGTTCGCCGGTTCGCTGGTGTCAGAGACCGCCATGCGTTGGGCCAGGCCCGGTTGTGAGGTGATGGACTCCAAGGGCATGGATCTGGAAGCGATCGTCGCTTGGTTGATTGAGCAGGCTCAGGAAGATAGCACCGTGATTCGCTTGCAGACCGGTGATCCCGGCCTCTACGGTGCCTTGATCGAGATGGTGCAGCCGCTGGACGAGCAGGGCATAGATGTGGGGGTGGTGCCCGGTGTCTCGTCGGCAATGGCCTCGGCAGCGGCAGGTGTAGAAAGCCTGACCCTGCCGGAAGTGACCCAGACCGTCATCCTGACGCGGGTGGAAGGGCGTACCCCCATGCCTGAGGGTGAATCGTTGCCAGAGCTGGCGCAGCATCACTGCACCCTGTGTCTGTTTCTTTCCATTACTTTGCTTAAAAAGGTACAGGCAGATCTGCTCGCCGCAGGCTGGTCAGAGGATGCACCAATACTGGTGGTGCACAAGGCCAGCTGGCCGGGTGAAGAAAAAATCATTCGCGGCACCCTGGCGGATATCCGTGAAAAGTGTCGTACCGAAAAGATCAACAGCCAGGCGATGATTATTGTCAGTCCGACGATTGGTTCGCGCCACTGGTCAGAGATAAAGAAATCCAAACTCTATGATAAGAGTTTCAGCCATCGCTTTCGCAAAGCTGAGGGATGACTTTTAACCACGAAGCTCACGAAGAACACGAAGGAAGGATGAATTAGGAGTTGAGTGATATTCAAGGTATAAAAATGTTGGCTGGTGATGTGCTTATTTATAAACGTTTGGTGCTTTAAGGTCATCACCTTCGTGAGCTTCGTGGTTAATAGAGAATATGGAATTTGATCAGCTATCAAAACGAGTGATTGGTTGTGCGATTGAAGTGCACCGGGAACTTGGTGCCGGTTTGCTGGAATCAACCTATGAAAAGTGTCTTGCTCATGAATTAAGATCGCAAAATATTGAGTGTGTGACGCAAATGCCCTTACCTGTGGAATATAAGGGGTTGCGACTGGACTGTGGTTATCGTGTAGATGTAATGATAGGTGGAAAACTGATTGTTGAATTGAAGAGTGTCGATTCCCTACAGAAAATTCATGATGCTCAGTTATTAACTTATATGAAACTTGCAAATATCAAAACCGGGCTGCTTATTAATTTTAATAACAAGTTGCTGAAAAATGGAATCAAACGCCTAGTGCTCTAAATGTATAACCTTCGCGCTCTTCGTGAGCTTTGTGGTTATTAATGGATAAGAATATGAAAACAAATATTTTACTGGTGGGCCACGGTTCACGTAACAAAGACGGCAATCGAGAAATCGAAGCATTTGCCACCGCCTGGCGTGCCATGAATCCGCAGTGGCATATCGAGACTTGTTTCATTGAATTTGCCGATGTGCTGATTGGTCAGGGGCTGGACAATGCCGCCAAAGGGGCTGATCGCGTCATTGTTGTGCCGCTGATTTTAAATGCTGCCGGGCATGTGAAGATGGAAATTCCACACTTCATTGCCGATGGTCGCAAGCGCCACCCGACTGTTGAATTCATCTATGCCCGCCACCTGGGCGCCACCGAACCCGTGCTGAAAATTCTGAAACGCAACCTGCGCAAGGTAATGGCAAGCATGGATATGCCAGACCCCAAGAGCACGGGGGTGATTCTGCTGGGGCGTGGTTCTTCCGACAAGGTGGCCAATGGTGAGGTGGCCAAGATGGCGCGCTGGTTGTTTGAAGAAACGGATCACGAACTGGTGGATATTGCCTTTACCGGCATTACCTATCCACGTCTTGAAACGGCAGTGAAACGCCAGGTGCAATTGGGTATGACCCAGGTGGCCATTCTGCCTTACTACCTGTTCACAGGCACATTGATCGAACGCATTAAACGTCAGGTTGAACGGCTGCAAACTCAGTATCCGCAGATTGCCTTTTCGCAAGGTGATTATTTTGGTTTTGAAGATGAGGTTTATGCCTTGTTGAATGAACGTGTCATTGAGGCCAGCGGTGATGCTGAAAATGCCGACTGCACCATGATGGAGTGTGACGGCTGCCTGTATCGTCAAGAAGCTGAGGCTGAACATCACCACCATCACGATCATGGCCATGAACACTCGCATGAAGAGGTCACCGCATGAGCAACGTCATAACCGAACAACTGACCAGGGCCGGGCAGAAGATCGAACATGATTCATTTGCCATTGTTGATAACGAGGCAGGATCACACGAAGCCTATAGTGATGGTGAGTGGCAGATTGTGCGCCGTATGATTCACGCCACCGCAGATTTTGAATTTAATGGTTTAGCTCAATTTCATCACGCTGCGGTTGAGGCGGGCATTAAAGCCATCAGCCAGGGGGCGGCCATTGTTGCCGATGTGGAGATGATCTGTGTTGGTTTGTCCAAGCCACGTCTGAACCACTTTGGCGTGACAACCAACCATTTTATTGCCGATGAAGATGTCATCACACAGGCCAAGGCGGAAAACACCACCCGCGCCGTGCAGGCCATGCGCAAGGCACAACAACAGGGCCTGCTTGATGGTGGCATTGTTGCTGTGGGCAATGCACCGACAGCTTTGCTGGAAGTGCTGGAATTGATTAAACAGGGCAAGGCAAAACCAGCCTTGATTGTAGGCATGCCGGTGGGCTTTGTTTCAGCCGCAGAATCAAAAGATGCCTTGAGTGAATTGACCGAGGTGCCCTGGATTATTACCCGGGGCCGCAAGGGCGGTTCTACATTGGTTGTCTCGGCGTTGCACGCCTTGTTGGCACTGGTTGAGGCGCGTCAAAAAAACGCATGAAGAAAAAACAAAAAGGCACACGTAAGGGGTTTACCACAGGGGCTTGTTCAGCTGCTGCAGCCCGTGCTGCCTGTCTGGGGTTGTTGAATGGCAGCGTGCCGGATGAGGTTGAGTCGCTGCTGCCTAATGGCCAGTTGGTGCGTTTTGCTGTTAGCGATGGCCGTTATGAAAATGGCATTGCCCATGCGGTGGTGATCAAGGATGCCGGTGATGACCCGGATGTGACCAATAAGGCACCGCTGACGGCTGATGTGCGTTTGTTAGCAGAATGCCCCGGCGAAGTGTTGATCAAAGGTCGCGAAGGTGTTGGCGTAGTTACCATGCGTGGGCTTGGTTTGGAAGTAAACGGCCCGGCCATTAATCCGGTGCCGAGAAAAAATATTGAAGAAAACGTGCGCCAGGTGGCGGGTTCACTTTTGGCTTCACAAGGCTTGGAAGTGACCATCTCAGTGCCCGGTGGTGATGAAATGGCCAAGCGCACCTTGAATGCCCGGCTTGGTATTTTAAATGGTATCTCTATTCTAGGCACCACCGGCATTGTTCACCCTTATTCAACCGCCGCATTTCGTGACAGTGTGATTCAAGGCATTCAGGTTGCCGCCAATCAGGGGCAGGATACGGTAGTGCTGACCACGGGTGGTCGTACCGAAAAGTTTGTTATTAAAGAGCTGCCACAGCTGTCACAGGCCTGTTTTGTGCAGATGGGCGACTTTCTTAAATATGCTTTGGATACTGCGGTGAAAGAGGGTGTCAAGCATGTCGTCATTGGCGGCATGGTGGGCAAACTGACCAAGATGGCGCAGGGTGAAACCATCACTCATGCCAATCGTAATGCGGTGAATACGGATTTGCTGGCGGAGCTGGCGACTGAGATCGGTGTGCCGGAGGATGTGTGTGCCGATATTCGTGCCGCTGAAACAGCCCGTTATGCCGGTGAACGTATCGAAGAATTAGGTAAGGGCGCAGAGTTTTATCAGGCGCTGGGGCGCAAAGTCATCAGCACCATCATGGATCGTTATCAGCATGCAGATTTTGATATGAAAGTGCTGGTGTGTGATTTCGATGGCAACAAGCTGGCGGAAATTAAACAAGATGATTAAGCCTGTCTACATCATTGGTGTGTTGGATAATGGCGCTGCGGGTTTGTGTCACGATGCGCTTGCATTAATTCATCAGGCCGATGTGGTGATTGGTGCATCGCGTACCTTGGCCTTGTTTGATAATGAATTTTCCAGCACTGCACAGCAACGCGATATTGCTGCAGGTTTGTCTAAAGTGCCGCAATGGATCAGCACAGCACAACAAGATAATTTAAGTGTCGTTGTGTTGGCCACGGGTGATCCCATGTGTCATGGCATTGGTCGTTACCTGATTAATAAACTGGGTACAGATGCCTGTCAGGTCATTCCAAATGTTTCCACCTTGCAACTGGCTTTTTCCCGTTTGGGTCTGGCCTGGCAGGAGGTGGTGATTTGTTCTGCCCATAGTAAAGACGCCGGTGAATGGTCGGCTGACGCTGGCCCGGAACACGGTTTGTATCCGCTGCTGAAAACGGTGCGCAACAATAATTTGATTGCCATGTTTACCAGCCCTGAAAACACACCGGATCGCATTGCGCGGATGTTGGTCAAGGCGGGTTTGGCGGATGATTTTACAATGTCAGTGGCTGAAGCCTTGTTAACGGCGGATGAAAATATCATTGCTGATTTGTCACTTGATGATGCTGCCGCACGCCGTTTTGCCAATCCCAATGTCGTCATCCTGCAAGGTCAAACTGCAAACCAGTCGAGCTTGTTTGGTCTGGCGGATGAGTCGTTTGCCCAGCGCAAACCGGACAAGGGCTTGATCACCAAACGTGAAGTGCGGGCAGTGTCGTTGGCACGTTTGCAGCTGCGGTCAGACAGTATTGTCTGGGACATTGGTGCCGGTTCAGGCTCGGTGGGTCTGGAGGCAGCGCGCTTGTGCAACAACGGTTATGTCTACGCCATCGAAAAGAACGCAGCTGATTTTGCTATCGCACAACAGAATCGCAAACAGATGGCCGTCACCAATTATCGTGTGCAACACGGCAAGGCACCCGATCTGCTATCAGACTGGCCTGATCCTGATGCCGTCTTTTTTGGCGGTTCCGGTGGTGAACTGGCGGCGTTGATCAGGCTCTGTTTATCACGAATGAAACCGGCTGGCTGGCTGGTAATGAATTTTGTCACTCTGGAAAATATTGCCCGGGCAACACAGACACTGCAAGAATTAAATTCAGAATGGGATGTCACCCAGCTACAGGCCAGTCGTAGTCAACCGATTTTGCACATGCATCGCATGCAGGCAGAAAATCCGGTGTGGATTGTCTCGGCCCAAAAAGGTGATGCAGATGAGTAAAGGTATCTTATACGGTGTGTCGCTTGGGCCGGGCAATCCTGATCTGATTACACGCCGATCGTGGGCATTGTTGCAAAGCGACAAGGTTTGGACCTACCCCATTCGTAACTCTAAAAGTGAAAGTTACGCCCTGGATATTGTCTTGCGCGCCGGGCTTGAATTGCCCGAAAAACACATGTCGCTGATTTTTCCTATGACCCATGACGCGGAGAAACTGGCCAAGTACTGGCTGCGTGCTGCCGAAGCGGTAATAGAGCAACTGCATGCCGGTGAAGATGTTTTGTTTCTGGTTGAGGGTGATGCCTCCACCTATTCAACCTTTGGTCATCTGGCGCGCACGGTGCAATCGCTGGATGAAAACATTGAAATTGAAACCATTGCCGGTGTCTCGTCTTTCAATGCTGCCGCTGCGCGAGTGAAGATGCCGCTGGCGGATGTGGATGACACGGTTGCCATTATCCCGGCGGGTTATGGTCTGGATGTTATC
>JAJRUN010000112.1 GCA_024277755.1 Gammaproteobacteria bacterium
GGTTATTGCCAGTGTTGCAGAGCTGAAAAATGTTTCCCAGCCTTGTGATGATGCCAAGTCTATTGGTCAGGTGGGTACTATTTCTGCTAATGCTGACGCTGAAGTGGGTCGGATCATTGCCGACGCAATGGCAAAAGTGGGTAAAGAAGGCGTTATCACCGTTGAAGAAGGTTCAGGCCTGGAAAATGAACTGGATGTGGTTGAGGGTATGCAGTTTGATCGTGGTTATCTGTCGCCTTACTTTATTACCAATCAGGAAAATATGACCGCCGAACTGGACAGTCCTTATATTCTGATTTTCGATAAAAAGATCTCTAACCTGCGTGAACTGCTGCCTATCCTTGAAGGCGTAGCTAAAGCCGGCAAGCCTCTGATGATTATTGCTGAAGATGTTGAAGGTGAAGCACTGGCAACTCTGGTTGTGAATAACATGCGCGGCATCGTTAAGGTTTCTGCTGTTAAGGCACCTGGTTTTGGTGATCGTCGTAAGGCCATGCTGCAGGATATTGCTATTCTGACTGGCGGCCAGGTAATTTCTGAAGAAGTTGGCCTGTCTCTGGAATCTGCCTCTCTGGAAGACCTGGGGACTGCCAAGAAGATCCAGATCAGCAAAGACAACACCACAATTATCGATGGTGCCGGTGCAGCCGCTGATATCGAAGCGCGCGTGACTCAAATTCGTGCTCAGGTTGCTGAAACCAGCTCTGATTATGATAAAGAGAAGTTGCAAGAGCGTGTTGCCAAGCTGGCTGGTGGTGTTGCGGTAATCAAAGTCGGTGCGGCCACTGAAGTCGAAATGAAGGAAAAGAAAGACCGTGTAGATGATGCGCTGCACGCAACTCGTGCTGCAGTAGAAGAGGGCGTTGTACCTGGTGGTGGTGTTGCTCTGATCCGTGCCTTGCAGGCAATCAAGGGTATGAAGGGTGATAATCACGATCAGGATGTCGGCATTGCTATTGCTTTCCGTGCAATGGAAGAACCTCTGCGTCAAATCGTTGCTAATGCAGGTGGTGAAGCGGCTGTCGTTGTTAACAATATTGCTGAAGGTAAGGGCTCTTACGGCTATAACGCTGCTACAGGTGAGTACGGTGACATGCTGGAAATGGGTATCCTGGATCCGACCAAGGTAACCCGTTCAGCATTGCAGCATGCGGCGTCTATTTCAGGTCTGATGATTACCACTGAGGCAATGATTGCTGATAAGCCTTCTGAAGGTGGTGCAGCCATGCCTGATATGGGTGGTATGGGTGGTGGTATGGGTGGTATGGGCGGCATGATGTAATTTGCCTTTCAATTCACCTGTGACTGCTTCGGTGGCGAGGTTCACCTCTCAAGGGGTGCCTAGGGAAAGTGCTTATTTACATTTGTAAATTCCGTGCTTTCGCCTTGCCACCGAAACGCTCACAGGCAACTCGAACAGCGAAATATTAGACGCTGTACGTGTTGTCTGGAAATAAAAAAGCCCCGCCAGTTGTGAGACTGGTGGGGCTTTTTTGTGTGCCTACATGAGGTGGGTTTGTTATTCGAGTGACAGTCCTGATGGGGTGTCGTTATCGATATCATTTTCGTCGGCCAGGCTTAAGCCTGAATCCTGTTCCTGAATCTTGCCGCCTTTTTCTTCCAGGTCGATACGCAGACGCAGGTTGTTGGCCGCGTCTGCGTTGCGCAAAGCTTCATCGAGGGTGATACGCCCCTCTTTATAGAGGTGGTAGAGGGCGCCGTCAAAGGTGCGCATACCAATGTTTTCTGATTTGGTCATTACCTCTTTGATGGCGGTGATTTCACCTTTTAGTATCAGGTCGCAGACCATGGGTGTGCCGAGTAATACTTCAATTGCAGCGGCGCGTTTGCCGTCAACGGTGGGTACCAGGCGTTGTGAGACAAAGCCGCGCAGATTGAGTGATAGATCCAGCATCAACTGCTTGTGTCTGTCTTCGGGGAAAAAGTTGATGATTCGATCCAGGGCCTGATTGGCATTGTTGGCATGCAGGGTCGAGATGGCCAGGTGACCTGTTTCAGCGAAGGCCATGGCGTGTTCCATGGTTTCCCGGTCACGGATCTCACCGATTAGTATCACGTCCGGTGCCTGACGCAGAGTGTTTTTTAGCGCATCTTCAAAGGTGGCGGTGTCGACACCTACTTCACGTTGATTGACGATGGATTTTTTATGTTTGTGGACAAATTCAATCGGGTCTTCGATGGTAATGATATGCCCGGCACTGTTGCTGTTGCGGTAATCAATCAGGGCCGCCAGTGAGGTGGATTTGCCTGAGCCCGTGCCGCCGACAAACAACACCAGGCCGCGTTTCTGCATCACCAGTTTGGTGAGGATGTCCGGCAGCCCCAGATCCTTCCAGTAGGGAATGTCCATCTTGATGGCACGAATGACCATGCCTACCTGATTTCGTTGTTGAAAAATATTGACGCGAAAGCGGCCCACACCCGGTTCGGAAATGGCCATATTGCACTCGGGGCGATCTTTGAATACCTCTTTCTGTTCATCGTTCATGATTTGGTCGGCAATTTCTTTGACTCGACCCGGTGGCATAGGCGTCTTTTCCAGAGGCACCAGTTCTCCCTGTATTTTGGCACTGGCAGGTGCGCCGGTGGTCAGATAAATGTCCGAAGCATCTTTCATGACCATGATTTTCAGATAGTCTTTGAGTTCCATTTTGTCTCTAAGTCCCTTTCGTTGCGACAGCTGGTTACGTTGATGATATCGGCGTCACTTGAGGCAACTTGAGAGGTGGTATGATTTTGAAATAAACGTTGGAATGAGACTGCTTGCAGTGATTTTGTTCTAGTATTTTCTGTTGTTTTAGCGGGTTGAATTTTATGGATAACGAGGCAAAGAATTCCGGGATGGCGTTGCCAGAGACTTGCTTGGCAGAGTTGCCAGTGGCGCTGAGGCTGTTGCTGGAAGGTCAATGGCGGGATTTTTGCCGCAGCAGTGATGCAACGGCTAGATTGGTGCTGGCGGATAAACGGCTGGCATTGTCGCTGTGCCGGGTTTGGGCAAGCAGTGATTTTGTTGCCAAGGTGTGTCTGCGCTATCCGGATATGTTGCAAGGGTTGATCAATGAAGGCAGTCTTCAGGATGAATGTTCACCTGATTATTACAAGCAAAGTCTGAGCCAATTACTCGCAACAGCAAATGATGATAACGACCTTGGTATTTTGCTGCGTCAGTTTCGCCGTCGTCAGATGGTGCGTATCGCCTGGCGTGATATTGCCGGTGGGTCTGATCTGAATGAAACCTTGCGCGACCTTTCTGCTTTGGCTTGCGCCTGTGTCGATATTAGTTTGGCACGCTTGCATCAGTGGCAGTCAGACGAGCTAGGCGTGCCCATGGGTGAGCTGAGCGGCAAACCGCAGTCGCTAGTGGTGCTGGGAATGGGCAAGCTGGGTGCGGGTGAATTGAATTATTCCTCTGACATCGATTTGATCTTTGCTTATCCGGAAGAGGGGCAGACCCAGGGTGGGCGTCGTTATGAGCAGAGCAATAGTGAATATTTTATTCGTCTGGGGCGACGGCTGATTAATGCTATTAATCAGCAGACCGCCGAGGGCTATGTCTTTCGGGTGGATATGCGCCTGCGTCCGTTTGGTGATGTCGGGCCGTTGGCGATCAGTTTTGATGCCATGGAAAATTACTATCAGGCTCATGGCCGTGAGTGGGAGCGCTACGCCATGGTTAAAGCAGCGGTGATTGCTGGTGATCATGAGGCGGGTGCCGAGCTGATGGAGGTTCTGCGGCCCTTCGTGTATCGCCGTTACCTCGATTACGGTGCCTTTGAATCCTTACGCGAGATGAAGGGCATGATTGCCGCTGAGGTAAAACGCAAGGGTATGGAAAACAACGTCAAACTTGGCCCGGGGGGGATTCGTGAAGTTGAGTTTATTGGTCAGGTCTATCAGTTGATTCGTGGTGGTCGTGATAAGTCGTTGCAGATTCGCCCGATCCAGCAGGTGTTGGCGTTGTTGGTGGAAAAAGGGCTGCTGCCTGCTTTCGTGGTTGATTCGTTGCAGAGCGCCTATGTCTTTTTGCGTCAGGCTGAAAATCGGCTGCAGGCCATGGCTGATCAGCAAACTCACACCTTGCCAAGCACTGAGCTGGAACGGCAGCGTTTGGTCGTGGCTATGGGAAGTGAGAGTTGGCAGGATTTTGAGACGCAGCTGCACAAGTATATGAGCACGGTGCATGATGCCTTTGAACAGGTGTTTGCTGCGCCACAGTGTGAACAGGCTGCCGAACAGGGGTCTGATTACGATGCGGTCTGGAATGGCTCTGCCAGTGATGAACAGGCCATTGCTGTGTTGAAAAATAAAGGTTATCAGCAAGCGGATGAGGCGCTACGGCGACTACAACGCCTGCGTGAAGGATCGACCTTTCGACGTCTTTCCAGTCGTGGCCGCGAGCGTCTTGATCGACTAATGCCGTTGTTGTTGGGGGCGGTGGCCTCGCTGGATAAGTCTGAAGAAGTGTTGGCCAGGGTGATTGATCTCACCGAGGCGATTGCCCGGCGTACTGCCTATTTGGCCCTGCTGGTGGAAAACCCCATGGCCTTGTCGCAGGTGGTCAAGCTGTTTGCAGCCAGTCCCTGGATTGCCAAACATCTGGCCCGATACCCTGTTTTGCTGGATGAGTTGCTTGATGCCCGCAGCCTGTATGCACCGTCTGACAGGGCTGGCTTAGAGACTGAGTTGAGGTTGATGCTGGAACAGGCCGGAGATGATCTGGAGCAGCAGATGGAAGCGCTGCGCCACTTCAAACAGGCCAATGTATTGCGCGTTGCCGCCGCTGATGTGATGGGTGTCTTTCCGTTGATGGTTGTCTCGGATCACCTGACCGAGATTGCCGAAGTGGTGATGCAGCGGGTGGTCAGTATTGCCTATCAGCATTTGCAGGCTAAACATGGCCGGCCTCAGTGTCTGGGGGATGACAACCACTTGCATGAACCGGGCTTTCTGGTGATTGCCTACGGCAAGATGGGCGGTATCGAACTGGGTTATAGCTCGGATCTGGACGTGGTGTTTCTGCAAGGCAATTATAATTGTGGTGGCCACACTGATGGTGAGTCAGTCACCGACAATATGGTCTTCTTTGCCCGTATGGGGCAGCGCATCATCCACATTATGACGGCCCTGACGCCGTCCGGTATTTTGTA
>JAJRUN010000113.1 GCA_024277755.1 Gammaproteobacteria bacterium
ACCTACGACCTGGTGTCACTGCTTAAAGATTGTTATATCCAATGGCCTCGTGAGCAGGTACTCGGCTGGGTACGAAGTTATTATCAACGCCTATTGAAAAAGGGCATCATCGACAGCGTGAGTGAAGCCCAGTTTATAAAATGGTTTGAGCTGATGGGAGTGCAGCGACATTTGAAAGTACTCGGGATTTTTTCTCGGCTTAATATTCGTGATGGCAAGGCCAGCTACCTTAAAGACATTCCGTTGACATTGGCTTATGTAGTCGAGGTGTGTGGGTTGTATGACGAGCTTCACCCATTGGGGAAATTGCTTGATGAAATTGTTCCTGATTGATGTAGGGCGCAACTAATAGACCCTACTCAGGTAAACCACATTTACGGGCACCTCTATTAATTGATGAATGGAAACCTTGAGTCCAAAATATCCAACCTCTGTGTTGAAACCCTTCGCAATAGCCCGCTATTACGTGCGGATTTCGCCTTGATCTTGAATGTTTTGGCTCTCAATCTTCCTCATCCACAATTAATAGAGGTGCCCCTACGTATGTGGGCTTCTTAAAATTCCCAACTTCTGTAATAACGGGCCAAACCAATCGTATAAACGACCAGAACAGTTGGTTATTTATCACCATTATTAAACCGTGAAATCCTAAAGTTATCGCGCTAATAAGCGATAAGGATGGAGGGAAAAATAATTCAAATACATTACTAAACTACGCGGTCATTAGAGTGAACAGCAATCAGGCAACATTGATACATCATCATCTTGAGAAAGATGAATTTATAGAAATATGCTTTCTAGACAGGAGCCAATGGATTATGTTCCCGGCTATCTCCTTTTCGCGCAAGGCATCGGAATATCTTGCCCACCGAGTCTCACGGAGACCGCTTGATTTAACCAGCCACACTCAACGAATACGCCTCTACTACGAATTAAGGGATGCCGATGGTACTTATGGCGCTCTGTTAGATCTGTTTATTGCACTGGGTGATAAAGGCCTTGCCCTGCGGCAGCGGTTGCTACAATTCGCCGCGCACCTTTTAACCCCTGAGCATTATGAGACGCTCTCTACTGCCCTTAAGAATACGATCAATACTTCGGACCATCTTCCCGTTTCACACTGCACGGTTCTCAGTACGGGCGTGGCGGGCAGATCTGCATTAGTTCAACAACACCAGAAGAGAGATAGCGCTGTTGATGAAGACCCGATGCTGATAGCGGGTGATTTGTTGAATTCAGGCCAGGTCAAACAGGCACAGTCTATTTTAGAGCAGGCCCTGCTTGCCAATCCGCAACGCGACGATATCAGCCACGAACTATTGCAAATTTATCGCCACACCCATAACCGTGCCGCGTGCATACAACTGTTACGGGAACTGGAAGGCGCACCATTGGCTGCGCAGGAGCAATGGGCTGAACTCATTTATACACTTGGCCAGCACCACAACGAGGAGAGCATCAGTGCGCAAAGAAGCTCCGTCTGATCCCATCCGTGTTGCCACCACTGGGCTGGATGAGCGCGCTCAAGAGACACTACGCATGGCCTTTGCTAGTGCAGGCAAAGGTATCTGTGTGTTGTCTGACGACACTGCGGCCGAGGTAAACATATGCAATATGGACGCTCCTGATGCACAAACATTATGGCAACAATATCGTGACCACTACCCACAACGCCCCACGGTGGTGATAGCCCTTAAGGATCCCGGCCTGGAACAGTCCACCTATGTTGCCAAACCGATAAACCTTGGCCTGCTTATCAGCGCAATCAAAAATAGCCGATACCAGGTGATGATCAAACAACAGGCGGCCAGTCACGGAGCCAGCAGCCATTCACAAAAAGTGACTTACACCGATATTGATACAGCCATTGATGCTGGTAACACAAAAACTGTAAAACACCCTCGGGCTGGCAATATTGCCGCGGCGACCTCGCAGGGTGAAACGGCTGTCGCAGGGATCAAATGGAATGAACTAAAATCAAAAATCAGTTATTACTCACCAGAGGAGTTTCTTCAAGGCAAGATTAATACAACGTTGTCATTGGCCAATCAAAAAAGTGTCGCCATCCGACTCTCAATTATGGTCGAAGGAAAGTGGAAAAACATTACGATTGACCCCACACGCAATAAAGTCATTTCCGAAATCAACAATGATAAACTGGAAAAACTCTGCACCATGCCGCTCATCTGTATCGATATCAAATCAAACCAGTTGAGCAGACGAGAGACCGAATTTAAAGCTTACATAAGTGACAACGAACAACTTGAAGAGTCGATGGAACAATTTCTCTGGAAGATCGCCCTCTGGACATCGACAGGACGCTTGCATAAAGGAATCACCCCTTCAAGC
Organism: Gammaproteobacteria bacterium; assembly: GCA_024277755.1. Taxonomy (GTDB): domain Bacteria; phylum Pseudomonadota; class Gammaproteobacteria; order Tenderiales; family Tenderiaceae; genus Tenderia. The sequence continues at coordinate 2,350 of JAJRUN010000113.1, forward strand.
CCGATTCGACTCAGCCACTGGCCTAATCTTACTCGCCTAAAAAATACACCCAACAGCCTCAGGATTGCGGCCCTGCTAGCGACTCAACCCAGCCCGCCCGCACTCATCGCCAAGGTGCTTAATGTACCAATAAGCCAGGTATTCTCTTTTTATGCAGCAAGCCAGGCCATTGGTCTCACCGGCCCGACTGGCGACATCAACAGCGGTAACATCAAAGAAAGAAGTGCTCACTTCAAGGTGCCATCAAGGAGCAGTCACCACACCCTGTTTGGACGCATACTTCAGCGTTTGGGCAGCCATGATTGAGCTAGGGGGTGTTAACAATCATTTTAACACGCCTGTTGCACCTGAAAAATCGCCAGACAAGACGAGAGGAGAGAAGTTTGGTGGTTCCAAATGAACGACGAACAACGCAGTATGGCGCTTTTTCAGGCGCAACCCGAAGGGCCGTTGCGCATTTTCCATCCAGCGGTGTTGGCGCTCGCTTATGTGGAACAACCACGCGACACTCGCGCCGCCTTGCTGGATAAAAAATGCGTAACGGCAGGCGTGTCAAAATGATTGTTAACACCCCCTAAGGAGCCTCTGATTAAATCATGAACGAAAATTTTGACTCCAAAATGTCGGCTAACAACCACAAAATAATTTTCACTGGTCCAGTCGGCGTTGGCAAGACCACCGCTATTAGCACGATCAGCGATATAGCGATTTTTGAAACCGATGAAAGTGCCAGCGACATGACCAAAAGCCGCAAACGGACCACCACAGTGGCGATGGATTATGGGCTGTTAAAACTTGGCAATGGTGAGCGCATTCACCTTTATGGCACACCGGGGCAGGAACGCTTCGATTTTATGTGGGACATTTTGACCGAAGGAGGGCTGGGGCTCATCCTACTGCTGGATAACTCTCGCCCCGACCCATTCAAGGATATGCAATTCTTCCTTGACTCTTTCAAGGATTTTATTGACGACAACAAGGTTGTTATCGGAATCACTCACATGGAGAGCAACCCCTCGCCCACCATCGACGCTTATCATCATCAACTGAATGAACTCAATATGAGCGCGCCTGTTTTTGAAGTCGATGCCCGCAACAAAAAAGATGTCGTCACCTTGCTCAAGGTACTTTTATATTCTCTGGATCCATGGCTGGGTGAATAAGATGGAACAATATGAATTGATTGATGAAAGGTTTGTTCTACCAACACCGGCGGGCGTCTATTACGCCACTGCCAGTAACAAGGCCGAATCATCTCGCAGACTGCTGCTAGCGCTGATGACACAAACAGAAAGCCAACTGTTGACCGTCGACAAGCTTTGCAGCCTGTCTGGAATCAACCACCGTGACACAGCGCTGGAGCTGCTGCACAAAATGCAAAACCTGGAATGGCTTGAATCATATGAGAAAACTCGCGACGCGCCGACAGGTCCGCTTGAACATCTCCTGCCATCTCTGCTTGCCGAACTATGCAGCACCCAAAAGGCGTTACTGGCGGATCACCAGGGCTTTCATCTGGCCACCCATGGTTTCACCCATGAAGCCGCAGAGGAGCTGTCGGCACTCAGCGCTGACCTTGCATCACTACGTCTTCGCCATCGTAACCTGCTTTTTAACAACCTCAATATCAAGACCCATGCGTTGGGATTGATTGATGCTGCCGGTGATTGTCAACTCGGTTTCTGGCCGCTCTATATTGGCAAAAACTGTTTCACTTTGGTGATGAGCGGCATACCCCAGTTTAACCAGCCGAATTTTACCAAACTGGTGTGGACACTCACCAACCGCTATGCGGCAAACGATTTTGAAACCACCTCATCATCAAACGATATCTTTGATGATAAAACAGGTCAAAACATCACCACAGAAAACGTCTGACCAACAATGAATCCACTTACCTTAAAGGAGTTAACACTATGCGCTCGGACATTCTCAATTCCATCTTAAGTGAATTGAACGGCACCTCGGCAGACATTGAGGCCTCGGCAATTCTCTCAACAGATGGCCTTATGATGGCCTCAATGTTACCCGCAGGCATGGATGAAGATCGTGTCGGCGCGATGGCGGCAGCGATGCTCTCATTAGGCGACAGGACTTCCGCAGAACTCGAACGTGGCGACCTGGAACAGGTGCTGATCAAAGGCGAAAAGGGTTATGTACTAATGACCTACGCAGGTGATGAATCGGTATTATCTGTACTCGCAAAGCCATCCGCCAGACTTGGGCTGATATTTCTCGATGTCAAACGTGCCGCTGAGGCGATCAGAAAGTTACTCTGAATTAACAATCGCACAAAGAGAAACATGCGTCATAACGATTGACAAGTGAGGCACCGATGAATGACATGAACCCGGATGATATCTCGGCGGAGTACCGCGAACAGACACTCAATTTCCATG
>JAJRUN010000114.1 GCA_024277755.1 Gammaproteobacteria bacterium
AAATCTATTATTACCGTCTGCCTGTTAAGTTTGCTGAGCCTGCAACCTGCCAGCGCAGCCAGCAATAAAGATGCGCAGGTTAACAGCATCCTTGAAAAGACCGGCTTCAACAAGCTGTTGCAACACGTACCAGACTTTTCACAAGCCGTTTTAAAACAAAGCAGTGGCGCACTAGAGCCTGAAATGAGTTCAGCCCTCAGCGCTGCATTTTCACAAGCCTTTACCACAGCGGCAGTGCAGCGTGACGTCACCCTCTTGCTCAGTGCCCACTATGACGAGGACAACGCGACGGCCTACCTGAAGTATCTCAACAGTCCGCTTTCAGTGAATATGGCCCGACTTGAAAATGCCACTAGCAATCCAGCCAATCGAGAAGACATCAAAGCCTTTAGTGCCGCACTAACAAATCAACCAACGTCACAAGCACGCACGGCATTGGTTGAACGCCTGGACAAAGCCACCCGCACTACTGATTTCAGCACTGATATGCAAACAGCCTTTTTCAAGGCCATCTTTGTCGCAATTGAACCGGTAATGGAAGCAGATATGCGCCTTGGTGACGGCGAGCTGGAAAAAATGGTGGATGAAGTCCGCGCATCACTGGAAGAGGGCTTACGCAAAAACACCCGCCTCTCTTTCCTGTATGCCTTTCGTGACATCAGCGATGAAGAACTGAGAAATTACATCGAAATGTGTGAAACAGAAGAGTACCGCTGGGGCATTCAGTTACTCGGTAACGCGATGATTTCAGCTATCAATCAGGCGGCTGACCGGGCGGCCCTTGCCATGAGTCAAAGCAGTCGTTAACACACCATGGGACCTTTGCAAGATTCATATTTTCCGCCCCAGCGGCGTTAAAAATAATCTCAAAATCCTCATTTACTCCAGTAAACTCCGGTTTATCGATCATTTTTGCCTTGCTGGAACGAAAACTATTTTTCGTGCAAAGGTCTCACTATATATCAATAATAAAAAAGCCCGCATTAAGCGGGCTTTCTTTTTTAAAGCATCAGCAGCAATGCTTATTCAGGTCTAACGTTTGTTGCCTGCAGACCTTTCGCGCCATTCTCTGTATCAAAAGAAACCTTTTGACCTTCAGCCAGAGACTTGAAGCCTTCAGCTGTGATTGCAGAAAAATGTACGAAGACATCATCACCACCGTCAGCAGGCGTAATAAAACCAAACCCCTTACTGTCGTTGAACCATTTTACTGTACCAGTTGCCATTTTACTATTACCTCAAAATTACTTTTAGCTTGTCGACACACAGCTACTGAAGGACTGTTTAACACCTGTAAACATCATAAAAAGGCCATCAATATCCGCGATTTGGAAAGTATAGCCACTAATTTCGCCGCAATACAAGTTTTATTTAATTAACGTTTTATGGCCTGAAAAACTAAGCGGCCCGCGGGCTCCAGCCACCGGTAAAGGGTTCCAAATCCTTAGCATGCAGACGGCCACCCACATACAAGTCGTCAAGCGTATTACGGACAATGACCTGCTCACCTTCATACGTCCACTCGCCGGCAATAACCATTTCAAACATGGTCACCATAATATCGTCCAGACGAATAGTGTATTCCTTGGCCAGATGGTTAAAATCTGTCAGGGTCAGGGGAACGTTTTTTTTGCCGAACTCCTCTTTTACCAGGCTGGCCAGAGCAACATCCCAGGCAGGCACATCAATATCGTTTTTCGCATTTGTCATAATCACACCTAAATCATCACGTATCTTTAATCTTAATCAAACCACACCCAGATAGCTATCATCTTAAAACTGATCTACCTGATACCCCTGCTGCCGCAGTAACGCCACAATCCCCTGACGGCCGGGTAGATGGCCGGCACCGATGACAACAAAATAGCGGCCACCTTTTTCAGCCAGACGGTGCAGCTTTTCGGCCATGCTCTTGTTTCTATCCAGCATGATAATCTGATTCAAGCGGGCCCCTCTGGCCTCGGCCATCAGCCCTTCGTCAAACAAACGCTGTATGCCTTGGGCATCACCCGCGCGCCAGTGACGCAACATCTTGTCAAAAAAAGCCTTGCCTTCACCCAGCTCACGCAGACTTTCCTCCAGCATCATCACCTGCTCGGCGACGGTCAGCCGATCAAACAGCGACAACTGCCAGGCTAAACCTTCCAGCTCAACTATCTTTTTTTTGCCCTGAGCCAGGCGCAGAAAATGAGCATCTATGCCGCGCTCTTCAGAAAATCCCAGCTGCTTTAATGCCAGTGCAGTCAGGGTCATTGAGACAAACCAGGGTTTCTGCATATTCAGCAGCTCAACAGGCACCGCCATTGATTGCGCCACCTGCTCAAGTTTATGCCAGATTTTAGCTGACAAATGCTGGCGTAAATTCGAGCCATCCTGGTACATCGCCTTGCTGGCAATCAATTGCGCCAACTGGAGCTGATCGACGTTGCCAATATCAGCCTCCACCACCAAGGTATCAGATTTTTCAAATGATGATGTCATCACCTTGGGCAGGGGGTACATCTGGGGGGTGCCGAAATGGATCGAACCGAGAAGAAACAATGTTCCCTTACCAGCACTGGCCTGCCAAATGAAGTGTTTGTTTGTCTTGTCTGCGGCAGGCCTGTCAATAATGAGCTCGGCACCTGGACAGTGACGATCCTGAAACCTGACAACGCCAGACTCATCTGTGCACTTAAACACCCGCGCCTGAGCCGGGGCAACAATAAACACCCCCAGCAAGACGGCAAAAAGACTAATCGTCAGTATTTGTTTCAATCGTTTTCTCAACCTTGTTTTAAACACCTTAGCAACTAGGACAAACAAAGCAATACTTGCCAAAGAAAGGCCAGGAGATACAATGCCTTTGTGCATCAGGATCATACCTCCATCAAAAAATTTGCCGTCAACCAGCATGGACGTGACTTTATTGTTGGCGATATACACGGCTGCTTTGACGAACTGAATAGCAAGCTCAGCACTCATCAGTTTAACCCCGAAACAGATCGCCTGTTTGCCGTTGGCGATCTAATTGATCGCGGCCCCGGCTCGCACAAGGTTCTCAGCTGGCTCAGGCAGCCCTGGTTTCATTCATGCCTCGGCAATCATGAGGAAATGATATTAACCACGTCAGCGGACAACAATGCCAATCAAGACTGGTTTCAAAACTATGGCGGTGAATGGTGGCTCGAGCAACCCCCTGAAACCAAATCCGCAATCTGCACTGCCTTTTCCAATTTACCCCTGGCTATCGAACTGGAAACCAGGCATGGAAAGGTCGGCATTGTCCATGCGGACATCCCCAAGGGCATGAGTTGGCCAGGCTTTTTACGGCTATTGAAACTGGGTGATTTGAACACACGCAGAACAGCCCTGTGGGGCCGCAGCCGTATCAAACGATTCATTAGCAGCCCTGTCAAAGAAATTGACCGGGTCGTCTGCGGCCATACGCTTACAGGCAATCATAGAATCACGATCAAGGCCAATGTCTGGTTCATTGAAACCGGTGCCTATCTGCAAGACGAGGGTTCACACCTCACTGTCATCAACACAGAGCAGCTTTTTGGATAACGATATTATTTAATTTTCTGAGATCAGGCCCGAATGGGCAAAGAAAGGAACAACGGTGGCCAACAGGCATCAGCCACCGCAAAAACCATCAACTGGCTTTATAAATCATCCACATTGGCAAAGCCATCATAGCAAGACCCAGTACCACATTGATAAATGCAGCAACAGGCATGGCAGCGATGCCAATAAACATCGCACCTACTGCCATAAAAGGATTTGGTTTCTTTACGCTCATTGTTATCTCCCTTGGTATCCGGCATCGGCCAGATAAAAAATTGATTTAAGGATATAAACCTAGGTATTCCCCCTCAGAAATACCTGACTGCCAAACAAAGGTAATGGATTATTTCCGACTCTGCAAGTATGTTTTTATAAAAAAATGGCCCACCTGGAAAATCCGGGTGGGCCGTCTGCGTCTAATGTTACAGCTGACTAGCGCGAAAGCAGCCACAATCGAGAGTGAGGCTGAGGTTCAATCACAGCCAGCTTTTCAATCACCTGATCCGTCTCAGCACAAATTATGGTGACGACGCCTTCCTGAGAGGTGGAGGCGAATACCAGTTCGGTTTTGCCATCCACCGCCAGAAAGTCCAGCGTGCCTGCCGGGCTGTCCAGGCTCAGCTCTGTCGAGAAAACCAACTTAGGCAATTTAGTTAAGTCCAACACCACAACCGCACCCGACTTGAGATTGGCCTGCTGTTGCTCACTCCCCGAAGAGGATGTTGTCAAATAAAGTTTACTGCCCTCAGTATTGAAAAAATACTTACTGATGTAGATATCAGGCAACTCGATCTTGTCCAGCACCTCGTTAGTGGTGACATCCAGAACAGCCATCCTGGCGATAACGTGATCGGGATCGGTTTTTCGGTCCGCACCACGACCAATCACATAACGGCCACAGGGACTGACAAACAGATTACTAAAGCCTTTAAACGGGATGCGCTGCTCAATCTCATGACTGACGGGATCAATCACGGCGATAGTGCCGTAGCCGTTATTGAGGTTATACATCTTGCCGGAAACCTTTGAATAGACCAGTCCGTGCGGAAAAGAATTATTCGGAATCTGAGCGACATCAAAATCTTCTTTGTCTGCTTCGCAAAGGTTGATGGTGGCAACCACCTGCAAATAGCTATCTGGCTTGTCAGGATCATTGCCAATCACCGACAAAGTGCCATCTTTGAGATTACTGACATAGGTTTGAGATGGCACCTGATGTGCCTGTTCTGACGGGTAACTGAAATTACACTGGTGATGGCCCCGGCCAACACAAATGGTCTTGAGGAATTTCACCGCGGAACTGTCCGTATTTTCCACCACGGTGACGGATGATCCTTTACCATCACAGTTAAGGGCATCGTTGCCCTTCTCTTTATCACCATCGTACATATACCAATCGCGATTGGCGTTTGGGTCGGTATAAATATGGGCAGGAAAGGCATCGGCAATAAAGTCATCGCGAATAGAGACTGCCTTGGTCTCAGGATCCAGGGTAATACACTGATCCGTTTCGGTCAGGCCAACAAAAATAGGCTTTAGCTCCTTGTCCTTACCGCTCTGTTCTGCAACGGGCAACTGCTTTGTTAGCAATTGACCACCACTACGAGTCACCACTGCCACCGAGCCGGTCTTACGATCACCCGAGTAATACGCCAATGCAAAATCGATTGTCTTTTTGTCCAAAACCGTCACCTTATTTCAAAACAAATATTTATTGGAATAACCTGCCTGGCATTATACGCCAGCAGCAGACTGACTCAGGGGGCTTCAGATACCTCTTGTATCAAGACCCAGGGCGCCACAACCACACTCCAAAAGTCAGGTTGGCGCTCAACCCAGTCCTTGGCCTCCACCATCGATGGATGATCAACCAGCCCCGCTTTCATCCAGGCCTCAACCTTTTTTTTGTCATCCTCAGAAATGCTAACGGCAACATCAATCAAATCCAGGGACTGATCAATACGAATAACCGCACCACGGGCAAAATGACGCTCCAGCTCCGGCCAAACCAGCTTGGCGGTTTCAGCATTCAGTCGAGCGCGTAAATCTGGCTCTATCTCATCCATGTTTCAACCCTTCTCTTCGTCAGTTGCGCAGTATATCAGCTAGTGCCATCGGCCTCATTTTTCAACAGGCTGCGCCGCCACCAAGCCTGCCCAGCTAAATAACAAACGCAATAACAACCACTGCACCACAACATAAAACGCCATCATCAACATGAAGGTAAAACTCGACTGCTGCTGCAACACCGCCCCCAAACCGGGGTGGGCGTTATACGTCAGCGCCGGCAGCGATGCCAAACGATCACGAGCCATGACTTCTCGCTCTGCAATAATCATCACCAGAACACGCTCCAGCTGAACCAGCATCACATACTCACCACTGGCCGACATAAAATGAGTCGCCCAGAGATCAACCGCTTCCTGTTGATGAGGAATCATTGCCTTCAAATGCTCTCGAGCCAATGCCGCCGCAGCCAAGTCATCAAATAGCGCCAGCACGGCATTACTGCCATCGGGATAATCAGCCGCGGCACTGGCAGCACTACCAGCCAAATCATTCAACACATCGACATCATATTTGTCAGCCCCCACACCTAGGGCAGAGGTGTGATTGACAAAGCGTCCCGACTCAACCTGTAACAACGATTCATTCACAGACAAGGGTGGCAACCCTGGCATCAGCAGTACCAACAAAGGTGCCCCCACAGCCAACAGCAAATATAAACACGCCAAAAAACGCCGCAGAGACTTTGGCAATTCAAAACATTTCATGAATAACGATTCCGAATTATCGACGCAAGGTAAAAAACACCGTATTTACCAGCCGATTTTAGCTACACCTATATTGTCTCAAGACGGTAGCCATGATGATAAACCGAAGTCAAACGCCAGCCAACGGCCTCACCCAGGTGCATCTTTTTACGCAGGCGACTGATATGGGTGTCCAGGGTTCGGGTGTTTAACTCAGCACTGTGGCCCCAAACACTTTCCAGTAAATGAGCTCGGGACATCAATCTGCCGGCATTGCGAAACAAAAACAACCCCAACTCAAACTCTTTTTGTGTCAGTGTAATTGCTTCCTGCCCCATAAAAAGCTGCTTGCGCTGAATATCAAAACAGAAACTTCCGAACTGAAGCAACTTGTTTTCATCAACCTTGTCGCCATACGAACGTCGTAACAGGGCGCGAATTCTCGCCTTCAATTCCAGTGATTTAATGGGTTTCGAAACGTAATCATCAGCACCATTTTCAAGAGCGAAAACCAAACTCTCTTCATCATCGCGTTGAGTTACAAAGATCACCGGCACTCGCCAGTCAAGGTTTTTTCTAATCCAGGCCAGCACTTCAAGACCATTCATTTCTGGCATATACCAATCGAGCAAAATCAGGTCATAGCTGTCTTTCTGGAAGGCCTTAATCGCCTTAACCCCATCATCAAACAGGTGACAATCATAATCACCGTCAGTCGACAGCCATAGCCGTAACAGCGCGGCCTGATCGGGATCATCTTCAACTATGGCAACTCGCATTCGTGACAAATGTCCAAATAGAAACTGTTAAATTCAAGCGCACCAAAACGCCAGCGCCCTATCCCTTTACGTGACCAGACAATAGCCGCCTCACAGCGAGCTTATGCAATTCACTCTAGCTGATACGATCATTAAACGTCAGGAAGCCAATAAACAAAATTATGATTGTTTGCGCGCCTTCACTGACCAGTCCAACACCTGCCTGACCCGAGGCGAAACCATTGCATAGGCGGCATCGAAGCTGACCCAGCGAAACTCCTCATGCTCCGGCCGTCCCAATGCTTCAGAAATGGGCAGGTCAACCTCGCCGCTAACAGACTCGGCGATGTAATAACGGGCAATCTTGCGAAACTTGCCATATGGAGCCGTCTGAAAAAACTCGTAACCCCAATGAAATTCAAGTCCGGTCAAGGTCGATTCTTCCTCTACCTCTCGCACCGCAGCCTCGAACTCTGTCTCACCAGGCTCAACCTGCCCCTTAGGAAAATCCCAATACTGATAGGCCCGCAACAACAAATATTGCCAACTACCATCAATCCTGCGCAGAATTACTACACCAGCCGACACGGGATTTTTGCCATATCCTAAAGGCATGTAACCGGACTAATCTTCAAGCCGTTTTACAGCGGTTACAACCACGGGATCGACAGGCACATTTTGGTGTCCCCCCCGATCAGCGGTCCGCACAGCAACGATCTTGTCGACAACATCCATCCCCTCAACCACCCGGGCAAACACCGCATAACCAAAATCGCGCTCACCATGATCAAGGAAGGCGTTGTCAGCCACATTGATAAAAAACTGCGTAGTGGCACTATCAACAGCCTGGGTGCGCGCCATAGACAGGGTGCCACGCGTATTCAGGACACCGTTATCGGCTTCATTTTTGATTGGATCACGGGTCTGTTTTTGCCCCATGTCAGCCGTAAAGCCGCCGCCCTGAACCATAAAACCGGGGATAACACGATGGAAAATCGTGCCTTCGAAAAAGCCTTCATCCACATATTGGAGAAAGTTCTCCACCGACACAGGAGCCTGTTCGGAAAGAAACTCAATTTTAATATCACCCAGCGTTGTTGAAAAAACAACCATTAACAGACTCCTTGACCTATTTGGTAAATAATTTGCGCCATTGTATCTGTTTTCCCTAACAAATTCAGCGCTACACAGCGTATTCAAAAAAACAAACACCAAGCAATTAAGGGGTAAAGCTTATGGTAAATGATCCGAAAACAGCTATACAACTTTATGGATAAGCAGTCATGCACACAGAGACAAAAACATCGACAACACGTCTGGAGTTATTGCTGTTCCGCCTTAACAATAAGCAACACTTTGGCATTAACGTACTGAAAGTAAAAGAGATAATATCCCGCCCGGCATTGACACAAATTCCTCAATCCAACGCCAACATCGTCGGTGTCGCAGAGCTGCGCGGACAAACCATCCCAGTCATCGATCTGGCCACGGCCATTGGCCGCGCCCCAATCAGCAAGGAAACCAGTGATGAACAAAAAGTAATCATCGCTGAGTTCAGCCGTAACACCCAAGGCTTTCTAGTGTCTGGCGTTGATCGTATTGTGGTGCGCGACTGGAAAGACGTGTTACCACCACCCGGAGGCGTGAGCGGTAGCTTTATCACCGGCGTAATTCGTCTGGAAAATGAGTTAGTGCAACTGGTTGATGTCGAACAGGTCATGCATGGCGTTTCCAGCACCAATATGGGCGCCGAAACCCTGGATCAAGCACTGCTTGACTGTCTTGGTGAGCGCAATATTCTCGTTGTTGATGATTCAGCCGTTGCCCGCAACCAAACCTGCCGCATCCTCGAACAACTTGGTATCAAAAACGTTTCCGCCCGCGATGGCAAAGAGGCCCTTGAGCTAATCAAAGAACTGGCCCAGGGGCACAACAAGATCACAGACTGCCTGCCCATCATCATTTCAGATATTGAAATGCCGGAGATGGACGGTTATCAGCTGACCAAAGAGATCCGCTCCAACCCGGACTTTGAGGGGGTCTACATTCTCCTGCATACCTCCCTGGATGGTCGGGTTAATGCGGAGCATGCTCAGGCTGCCGGTGCCAATCAGATCCTGACCAAATTTGAAGCCGACCTGCTGACCGAAGAAATCATCAAAGGCCTGAAACACATCGCGGCCTAAACAGGGCAATGCCACCTGTATGCTAGACTGGCTCCCGCAAAACAGGGGCAATCCATGCATAGAAAACCGCTACAAACCAAGCTCGCTGCCCACCAGACATATGACGCCAACGAAACACATATGCTGCAGCAAATCAGGCAATTCATCGACACACATCCAGACTGTTTTGAACGCAGCCTCAGCGTCGGCCACATTACCGGTTCGGCATGGATTATCGACCGTGATCGCAACCATGTACTACTCACCCATCACCGTAAGCTTGACGCCTGGTTTCAGCTGGGCGGCCACTCGGATGGCGACGCCAACACCCTTGCAGTCGCACTACGAGAAGGCCAGGAAGAATCGGGACTGAGCAATCTCAAACCCGTCTCAGGGGCAATCTTCGATGTCGACGTTCACCTGATCCCGGCGCGCAAGAACGAACCCGCCCACTATCACTACGACGTCCGCTTTCTGCTCGAGGCCGATCGCCACGCACCACTGACCATCAGCAGCGAATCCAATCAGCTGGCCTGGGTGACACTGGATGAAACCCTGAATCTGTCACAAGATGAATCCATACAACGCATGGTGGCCAAAAGCCGCAAGCTCGCCTAACCCATGCCGCACTACCAGCCCATTGAACCGGCCCTGCTTGACTGGGACAACGACACACCCCGCAGCCAGAAACACGGCGACATCTATTTCTCTACCGATGGTGGCATTGCAGAGACCGAATACGTCTTTTTACAAGGCAACCAACTACCGCAACGTTGGGCAAATCAAGAAAGCTTCACCATCGCCGAAACGGGTTTTGGCACTGGCCTGAACTTTCTCTGCACACTCAAACACTGGTTAGCAACAGCGCCAGACAATGCCCACCTAAATTACATCTCGGTAGAAAAGCACCCGCTAGACAAAACCGACCTGCAACGCGCCATCACCAGCTGGCCAGAACTAGCCAAGTTTGGCACTGAGCTGCTCGAACACTATCCACCCCTGGTGCACGGTCTGCATCAACGTCAGTTGTTTAATGGCCGCGTCAGCCTGACCCTGTTGTTTGGTGACGCCAGCACCATGTTCGCCGACATCGATGCCACCGTGGACGCCTGGTTTCTGGACGGCTTTGCCCCCAGCAAAAATCCCGGCATGTGGACGCCCGAACTGTTTAAACAGATCGCCCGCCTAACCAAAACCAATGGCAGCTTTGCCACCTTTACCGCCGCTGGCATAGTCAGACGCGGCCTGAAAGCAGAGGGCTTCGAGGTAAAAACCATCACTGGCTTTGGTCGCAAACGGGATATGTCAGTAGGCAAACTGATTAACCCGGCCCGGCAGACAAAAAAACAGCCCTGGTTTGAATACCCGACAAACACAACAACGACAAAACAGGCCATCGTCATCGGTGCCGGACTGGCAGGCTGCACTGTCAGTCACACGCTGGCTGAACAAGGCTGGCAGATCACGCTGATCGAACGTCACACAGAAATTGCCCAACAGGCCTCTGGCAACCTTAGCGGCGTGGTTATGCCACGCCTGACTGCCGACATGAGTCCCGCGGGGCAGTTTTATCTCAGCGCCTTTCTGCACACCACTCACTGGCTCAACCAACTCAAACAACGTGATCCATCACTGCCGTGGTTTCAAAGCGGTGTGTTGCAGCTCTGTGATGAACGGCAGCAACAACGCATGCAAAGACTGGGACTGCCCATAGATGTTTTGGAAATATGCGATACCGGAACGGCCAGCGAACGCTGTGGCATTCAAACCAAACGCGGCGGACTGCTCTTCCCCGGTGGCGGCTGGCTGGAACCACCGGCACTGTGTCAATGGCTGCTCGAAGATCAGGACGAAAACATCAGCCGACTGTTAAATCAAGAGGCATTGACACTCAAACGTCACAACAGTGAATGGCAAGTCATCGGTGAGCATGGAGTGATTGCCCAAACCGAGACCCTCATCATCGCCAACGGCTATGACGCTGAACAACTGCTTGGCACGGACATCCTCACTCTTCAAAAAGTACGCGGCCAGCTGGCTTATCTCGAACCAACAACAGCAAGCCAAAGACTAAAAACGCCCATCTGTTACAACGGTTACATCATCCCCAGCTATAAAGGCCTGCACTGTGTTGGCGCCAGCTATAACGCTGGTGATAACGACACCGCACTCAAACCCGAATGCCAACAACAAGTATTGTCAGCACTTACAGATGAACTGTCAGAATTTGAAAGCATGGAAGTTAAATCCGGCCGTGTCGCCTTTCGCACCTCAACACAAGATCATTTACCTTTAATTGGTCCCATGCCAGACTTGGCGTTTTACAGGGTCAACTACACAGACCTGCACCATGGCAAACCAGCACAGCAATACCTCAATGCCAAGTACCTGCCAAATCTATTTTTGAGTGTTGGGCATGGCTCCAGGGGCTTGGTTTCGTGTCGTTTTTCAGCCGAATTGGTTAGCCGTCTATTAAATGAAAAAAACCAGCCTTTCACATCGAGCCTATTAGAGAAAACACACCCGGCAAGATATTTAATTCGCAATTTAAAAAGCAGAAAGGGGGCCTAAGCCCCCCGTTCTTTGCCAAAACCCTGGTTTGCTTTATGGTTCCGTAGTATCTTTAACCGTCACATCATAAACCACAGAACCTTCACCCGATTGAAACTCAATCGTCAGCTTTCCACCTGCACCACCCGAATTATCAACAATCGCCACATTAACCGAAGTACTGCCCCAGCGATTGGTTCTCAAACCAATAGAACCATTACTTGAATTATCATCAGAATCAGTAAAAGTCACCGTAAAGTTTCCTTCTTCGATCACCGCAAAAGCACTAATGCCAACATAAGGCATTGGAATTTCATCGCCACTGTCTTCCACCCACAAAGAAACAAAGCCTCCCGTAGCACTCAACTTAGAAGGAGCGGAAAACAACACATCAGGACCAATGGCAGAAAAACAAAAACGCTGATCAATTGTTGTTGCCTCTGTGCCCGCACTCGCCACCAAATAAACCCTTGCAGCCCCTATCGGCAGAGTACGCTCATCAATATCAGAAATACCACAACCGGTAAGTATCGTATGAACATTTGCCGGATAAACGATATAGAACGTAGCAACCCCATTGAGGGTTGTAGCAAATCCCTCATTGACAAATTCACCATCGGAATTTGTTCCCAGCACATAGACACCTGAAGCTGAAGTGCCAACAACATACTCTGTAGTATCGGCAGGGTAATTGGTATTCGGATAATCTACCGCATAATTAGTTGTTACCGTGATGGTGTTTGCTGTCACAGAACCGTCCGCACTACTCACAATCCGGTTTTTATCCTCTCCTTCAGCATTCGCATTTGCTTTAGAATCTGCAGGAGCTAGATTAAATGGGTCATTACTCACCAAAAACACATGATCACCCGGATCAATAAAATGTAAGGCCTCATTTCTAACCACATAGGCCTGATCAAGTGTCGTGGCCGTTGTACCGTCGCCGAAAGTAGGCGAAGTATCCGTCAACACAGCGCCACTAAGCGTATCAATGGTGCCTTGAGCGATCACCGAATCAATGACACTCAAAAACACCTCCGTGCCATCAGGCACCGGATTGCCTTCGTTGTCGGTTACGACAGCAGAGGCCATCCTGCGGTAAACACCTGCCCCCAGGTTTTCTGTTGCATTGGTAATAGGATAAGACAAGGCAATAGTTTGCGCGCTATTAACCGACGACCCCGTCGGTGTATCACCCGTCGTTTCTACCGTTGGATCAACACCCGCGACTGAACCACCCACCCCCACCGTAGAGCTACTGTCACTGCCACAGGCAACCAGCCCCATGGAGACAAATACACCGAGCATGACTGGAATAATTTTCTTTTTTAACAACATGATCAGATGACCCTCAAACAAAATTTATATAGCATATTTTTCAAACTCAAAACTAGAAATTACTGATATAACCCAGCGACATGCCATCCAGGGTATAGTCTGTCCCAGACCATTGGCCGTCCAGATAGCGCCCCATCTGCAAAAAGACTCCGTGGTTTCTATTGGCAAGCAAATCGATACCGACAAGAAAGGAGGCACCGCTCACCGAGGAGGTATAAACCGCTGTTGTGCCGGCAAACTCCATTTCAGCCGCACTAAAACCACCCAGGGCATAGAGTTGAATACGACCATCTTCAACGGCAGACCAGCTCAATTTTACATACGCGCCGGTAAGCCAGTTCAAATCATAATCAATAGAATTGGCGCTGCCACCACCACTCAAACCACCATGCACCTCGGCACTTAACCAGTCGTTATAGCGATAACCCAGTTTGCCGCTCACCGCGCCAACACTGATTTTAGAGCCTGATTCCTCATAGGTATTATTGCCCAGCATCAACCCGTAATAATATTCCTCCGCCTGAGCAGAGAACGGCAAAGACAACAAACAAGCCGCCGTGAACAATAAACCTCGATGCATTGGTGTTACTCCCTTAATCACTGATTAGCCGATCTTATACTCATAGGCCTTGCAAACCAACTGTTAACCAGGAATATCGGCTGCTGTTTCAATAACTTCAACCAATAGCTCTACCCCCGCTTAACTTACGTTCAGGTTTTTTTAAAAACCTGAAACCAATCACAATTTCCTTATTCGCTAACAGGCCACCCGGCCAAACCAGGCGACAGCCCTTACTTACCTACCTTCAACACCAAAGGTTAGAAAAATTCTGACACATTTACAGCGCTGCAATACAATAGGGCCATTCGTCATTATCGAGGTGAAATGTGCACTTAACCGTTGAGCAATTCAGACACTGGCAACACAAGAGCATCACCCTGCTGGGCATGTCAGGGGTGGGCAAAACCCGCCTGTCTGCCATGTTGCGTCAAGGCAGCTGGTTTCACTATTCCGTCGATTACCGCATTGGCAGCCGTTATCTTGATGAACCCATTCTCGACAACATCAAACAGCAGGCCATGCAGGTGCCGTTTTTGCGTGACCTGCTGCGTACAGACTCGATCTACATCGCCAACAATCTGTCATTTGATAACCTGACACCGGTCTCCAGCTTTCTCAGCAAATTAGGCAACCCGGAACAGGGCGGACTACCGCTACCGGAATTCAAGCGCCGTCAAGCACTGCACCACAAGGCCGAAATCCAGGCCATGCGCGATGTTCCCTCATTCATCGATAAAGCACAGCAGATCTATGGCTACAACAATTTCATCAATGACGCGGGCGGTAGTGTCTGTGAACTGGATGACGACAAGACCCTCAAACTACTCAGCGAACACACTCTATTCCTTTATATTCAGGCCACCAGGGAAGATGAAAAAGAATTGATTCGTCGCGCCGCAATCGCCCCCAAACCACTCTATTATCGCGAGGATTTTCTCGATGAGCAGCTGATGGAATACATGCAGCAGCAAAACATCGAATATGTCGCCCAGATCGACCCCGATGACTTTGTTCGCTGGGTCTTTCCGCACCTGTTCTATAGCCGTATTCCACGCTATGAAGCGATTGCAAAAGAATATGGTTACACCATCACCACCACCGAACTGGCCAAAGTTCAGACTGAACAAGACTTTATGGCCCTGATTGAAAAAGCACTAGGGAAATAACATAATGCCACTGGTTGCCAATACAGATTTACCCGCATTCAAACGCCTGGAGATTGAAGGAGAAACCATCCTCCAAGGCGATGCGGCAAGACACCAAGATATCCGCGAACTGCACATCGGCCTGCTCAACATGATGCCCGATTCGGCATTGGCGGCCACCGAACGGCAGTTTTTCCGTCTGGTAGGAGAATCCAACCAAATCGCCCAATTTTACATGCACCCCTTCACCCTGCCCGAACTGCCTCGCGGCAAAGAGGGAAATGAGCACGTCAGCAAATATTACGAAACCTTTGATCAAATCAAGACAGAAGGGCTGGATGCACTCATCATTACCGGCGCCAACGTCACCCAGCCCGACCTGGCGATGGAGCCATTCTGGGAACCGCTAAAAGAGGTCATCGACTGGGCCTACAACAACGTCACCTCAACACTCTGCTCCTGCCTGGCCACCCATGCAGTGATGCAGCAACGCTACCAGCAAAAACGACGTCACCTGGGATTCAAGCGCTGGGGGGTCTACCCTCATTACCTGCTCGACCGGCAGCACCCATTAGTGGCAGGCGTCAATACTCGCTTCGATATCCCCCATTCACGCTACAACAACATCTGTCGACAGCAGTTTGAGGCCGCAGGATTAAAAGTACTGGTGGAAAGCGAGGCCGCCGGCGTGCATCTGGCCGTCAGCGAAGACCTGTTCCGCATCGTCTTTTTTCAGGGCCACCCGGAATACGACATTATCAGCCTGTTAAAAGAATACAAACGCGAAGTCAGTCACTTCATCAATGGCGGACGTGAAGATTACCCACCACTTCCGACAAACTATTTCTCCCAGCAAAGCGCCGCTATTTTGGAAGAGCACAAACAGCATGTTTTAAAGGCCATGACAACAAACAGAAAAACACCGGAACTGCCTGAAGCACTGGTAACACTGCAACTGGACAACACCTGGCACGACAGCGCCGAAGCCGTATTGAACAACTGGATCGGCACCGTCTATCAACTCACCAACATGGACAAACGGTTACCATTTCAGAGTCATATTGACCCAAATGATCCACTGGGTTTGAAATAATAAAAGCAGGGTGGGCAGGTTTGATTGCATCCAAATAACGGGCATAAAAACCTGCCCACCCTACGCCAACCGCTTTTTCAGTGTCTTGTTAACGGCACGCGATGCTGCCAAAAAACCAAAACTGGCAGTGACAAAACTGGCAGAACCATAACCAAAACGGCAATCCAGCGAAACACCGTGTATGCCCGGCTTTTCATGGCTCACCGACCCATCAGCTTTCGGGTAGACCTGCTGCTGTGACGAAAACACGCACTCCACACCAAACGAACGCTTTGGATTACGACTGAAATTAAATTCACCCCGCAACCGCGAACGCACCTTGGCCGCCAAGGGATCATTAAAGGTTTTACTCAGATCGGCCACCTGAATCATGCCTGGGTCAGTCAATCCCCCCGCACCACCAGTAGCGACAACCGGAATCTTATTGCGCTTGCAATAGGCAATCATATTCGATTTGAACTTGATGCTATCCAGCGCATCAATCACATAGTCATAACCGCCATCAAGATAGCCATGCATGTTTTCCATGTTCACGTATTCGTGAATCGCATTCACCTCACAATCAGGATTAATCTGTCTGACCCGCCGCGCCATCACCTCAACCTTGGACTGGCCAAAGGTATCGGTTTGCGTGTGCAATTGACGATTAGCATTGCCCACATCCACCGTGTCGCCATCGATAAACGTCAGCTGGCCAACCCCGGTGCGCGCCAGCGCCTCTACCACCCAGGAACCCACCCCGCCAACGCCAGCAACAAACACATGCATCTCACGCAGCACATCCACCGCTGCCGTACCATATAAACGCTGAATCCCACCGAAGCGTTGACTATAATCGTCACTACTCATCATCAACTCACAAACCAAAAAGACAGTATTTTACCATGATCAAATTCGCCTCCCTGTACCAACACGCAGCCCGCCGCAAAGGTGGCGAAGCCGCGCTGGAAGCCCTGCTTTTACCAACACCACTTTCTGCCGACGAGCTATCCAAGATCCCAGATGATCGCTGGCTGGCGACCATGAGCCGCTGCATCTTTAACTCAGGTTTCAACTGGAAGGTAGTGGATAAAAAATGGCCCGAGTTTGAAGAGGTCTTCACAGGCTTTAACCCGACCCGCTGGAAGTTTATGTCTGAAGAAGACTTTGAAAGACTCATCAAAGATGCACGTATCATCCGTCACGCCAAAAAGATATTAGCCGTGCGTGACAACGCCACCTTTCTCTGTGACCTGGCGGAAGAACACGGCAGCACCGCCAAGTTCTTCGCCCACTGGCCCGATGATGACTACGTGAGCCTGTTAACTCTGATGAAAAAACGCGGCGCTCGCCTGGGCGGCAACACCGGCCAATACTTTCTGCGTTTCATGGGCAAGGACTCACTTGTGCTTAGCCGGGATGTCGTCGCCGCATTGATCAGAGAAGGCGTTGTCACCACGACGCCAACATCACAACGTGATTTGAAATTGGTACAACAGGCATTCAACCAATGGCGCGAAGAGAGCCACCGACCGCTGACACATATCAGCAAGGTGCTGGCATTTACGGTAGGCGCGTGATTGACTGCGCCGCACAAAAAGCAATAAATTCATCCAGCACAACATCAGGCACATTCAACTGCACCAGCACCTGCTGAGCGTAATCAACACGTAGAATCAGCGCCTCATGTTGATCGACCCAGTGACGCAATAACTGCTCCCTGGCAAAATCCAGCAACAACCTGACCTCTTGCATCGGCACCGCCTGTTCCAGCGGCAATATCGACATCACCGCCTCCGCCGCACCACTATAGGCCCGCACCAGACCTCCGGCGCCGAGTTTGATGCCACCAAAATAACGGATCACCACCACCATTACATCACCCACACCCTTGTGCTGAATCACATTCAGGATTGGCTTACCCGCCGTACCGGACGGCTCACCAGCATCATTCGAAGCGGCGCTTGAAGCAGAGACAGGATCACCTAACAGATAGGCCCAGCAGTGATGACGGGCATCTGGGTAGTCTTGCTTGGCTTGTTCGACGAAGGCGAGCGCTTCTTGGCGGTCAGCAACCTTGCTAGCACGCGCAATGAAGCGGCTTTTTTTGACTTCGGTCTCGATTTCGATGGTTTGGATGGGGGTTGGGTAGGTGGTACGAGACATCAGAAAAGTCTAACACGGAGCATTGGCTAGCTCACAACCGACTATCCATGTCGAAATATTTTACAGTCCCATATGAAAAAACAGCCCTCTTCGCCTTAAAAAATATTAAATACCTTTGAAAACAACAAACTAAAAATAATGGCTCACTTTTTGCTTGGTTGCCCTGTCGATAATGTGCATATGGAAATTGCAGGCTCTTTTATACATTCACATATCAGGACTAAAAACACAAAAAGGAGGATTATGTTATGAAAAAACAAATATTTATCGGGGGGGTTGCCAGTGCAATGCTGCTGGCAATGAGCAGTGCCAATGCCATTGTGATTGATGATTTTAGTGGTGATGCCTTTGGCCCAAGCAACGCACCTTTATCTTCAGCAGCAGGCGTTTCCAGCTACGGCTTCAACCGCACAGTGGACGCCACAAGCTCTGCTCCCAACACCACGATTTCAATCAACAGCGGTGCAAGTTTGGGCTTGTTTGCACACAGCCAGGACTCCGGCGTGACTGGCACCTCTCAGGTGAACTTTGACCTGGGCGGATTTGACCTGACAGAAGCAGGCACCATAAACGCCTTCCGTATTGGCCTTGATTCTATCGATTTGAGCGGCCTGTTTGGCATTATTGTTGACGGCGTTTCAACCTCACTGAACAGCACTAACGTTCTTATCACAAACGGCTTTACAACACCCTCTTTCGCCGACATCCTGTTCTCGGATTTTGCCGGGGTTGACTTCACCAATGCCAACAGCGTTTCTCTGTTTGTTGATGGCAGCGGCACAGCCG
Organism: Gammaproteobacteria bacterium; assembly: GCA_024277755.1. GTDB lineage: Bacteria > Pseudomonadota > Gammaproteobacteria > Tenderiales > Tenderiaceae > Tenderia. The sequence goes on from JAJRUN010000114.1 coordinate 18,845, forward strand.
CGTTAGATGCTGCCTTCAATATGGTAGGCACCGTCTGTTCCGGTCTGGCCAGCAGTGGTGGTTCAGGTGTGAACGGCACCAACGCTCAGTGTATTGATATACCACCTCCGACTGTTCCAGAACCAGCAACACTGGCCCTGCTGGGTCTTGGCTTAGCCGGTCTTGGTTATCGCAGTCGTAAAGCCAAAAAAGCCTGATATCGTCGTTAGATTTTAAGCTTGTAAAAGGCCCTGTTTTTTAGCGGGGCCTTTTTTGTTAGCTGACCCCATTCATGCCTGGCAACACTGACAGCAAAAATTCAAAACAAAAAAAGGCCGACACCCGTCGACCCTTCTCTTTACAAGCAATAACCCAAAAAAACTAGGCCTTCTGATATATCTCCGCGCCAGTCTTCTTAAACTCAATCGACTTTTCTTGCATGCCTTTATCTAAGGCCTCCTGCTCCGACATACCCAACTTGGCCGCATAATCACGCACATCCTGGGTAATTTTCATAGAGCAAAAATTCGGCCCGCACATGGAACAAAAATGCGCCACTTTATGCGCCTCTTTCGGCATGGTTTCATCATGATACTCACGCGCCCGTTCCGGATCAAAGCCCAGATTAAACTGATCCTGCCAACGAAATTCAAAACGCGCCTTGCTCAAGGCGTTATCACGCAACTGAGCACCCGGAAATCCTTTAGCCAGATCAGCGGCATGGGCGGCAATCTTGTAGGTGATAATACCGTCACGCACATCTTCTTTATTCGGCAAACCAAGGTGTTCTTTCGGGGTGACATAACAGAGCATGGCGGTGCCGTACCAACCAATATTGGCCGCGCCGATTGCCGAGGTGATGTGGTCGTAGCCTGGTGCAACATCCGTCACCAACGGGCCAAGGGTATAAAATGGCGCTTCGAAACAGTCCTTCAGTTCCTTATCCATGTTTTCTTTGATCATCTGCAACGGCACATGTCCCGGCCCTTCGATCATCACCTGCACATCGTGCTTCCAGGCAATCTTAGTCAACTCACCCAGCGCTTCTAATTCACCAAACTGGGCAGCGTCATTGGCATCCGCCAAGCAGCCGGGACGCAGACCATCGCCTAGCGAGAAGCTGACATCATAGGCCTTCATAATTTCACAAATTTCTTCGAAGTGAGTGTAAAGAAAGTTTTCCTGATGGTGCGCCAAACACCACTTGGCCATGATCGAACCGCCACGGGAAACAATACCTGTCAGACGGTTGGCCGTCAGCGGTACGTGACGCAGCAACACACCGGCATGGATAGTAAAATAATCAACGCCCTGCTCAGCCTGCTCAATCAAGGTGTCCTTAAACATTTCCCAGGTCAGATCTTCGGCCTTGCCATTGACCTTTTCCAGCGCCTGATAAATAGGCACGGTACCGATCGGCATGGGTGCGTTACGCAAAATCCATTCGCGGGTCTCGTGGATATTTTTGCCGGTGGACAAATCCATCAAGGTATCACCCCCCCAGCGTGCCGACCAAACCATCTTTTCAACCTCTTCTTCAATAGAAGAACTCAGCGCCGAGTTACCAATATTGGTGTTGACCTTAACCAGAAAGTTGCGACCAATAATCATGGGTTCAACTTCGGGGTGATTAATGTTGGCGGGGATGATGGCACGACCAGCGGCGATTTCGTCACGGACAAATTCAGGTGTGACCTCATCTGGCAGATTGGCTCCCCAGGATTCACCCGGATGCTGTTTCAACAATTTGCTGTAGCGCGCATCCTGACGCAGCTCTTGCAGACGGCAATTTTCACGAATGGCGACATACTCCATCTCCGGCGTAATAACACCTTGTCTGGCATAGTGCATCTGACTGACATTCTGACCGGCCCTGGCACGGCGTGGCGTGCGAATGTGTTCAAAACGCAGACTGGCAAGCTCGGGATCATTCTGGCGCTGCTGGCCAAACTCGGAGCTTGGGCCATCGAGAAACTCGGTATCACCGCGCTCTTCTATCCAGCCAGTGCGCACATCTGGCATACCTTTTAACAGATTGATCTCCACCTCAGGGTCGCTGTATGGGCCAGAGGTATCATAGACAGTGATTGGCGGGTTCACCTCCTCGCCATTGTCGGTCAGGGTCACGGCCTGACTGATCTCACGCATCGGCACACGAATATCGGGCCGAGAACCCGCAACATAAACCTTCTTGGAACCGGCAAATGGCCGGGTAATTTCTTCCGATAGCTGGGCTGTCTTTTGCAGGAATTCTTCTGGAATCGCGCTCATCAGGGTTAACCTCTAGTGTGCTTGTTGGAAAAAGAGGAAAAACACAACCGAGCAGTAACAACGGCATGGCTTTCCTCCAACGGCATTAACCGTATCAGGTTCAAAGGGTTTGATCTCAGCCCGTACTTTACTCGCTGGGCACCCCTAGCTTAGGCTAACAAAGTAGCCGATTAGCCGCTTTTTTTCAAGTCACACCAGACAACGTCAACCTGCGTCAGCCTTGTGCTTTTTGCTATTTATAACTCGCCTCAAAATAGGCCGACAGGCTTTTGGCTTGCGTCAATCGGTCAAACTGCTTAATCTTAGACGGTTATGGGTATTGGAAATTTCTAGGGAGAAAAAAATGACAAATATAGAGCTGGCCCGCTTCAATATGGTTGAACAACAAATCCGTCCGTGGGATGTGCTGGATACCCAGATCCTGGATCTGATGGAAGCCATGCCACGCGAGGCATTTGTTCCCGCTGGCTACGAAAATGTTGCCTATGCCGACATCGACATCCCGATTGCTCACAGCGAAGTCATGCTGGCGCCCAAATATGTAGGCCGTATGTTGCAGGCACTGAACATGCGGGAATGTGACATCGCCTTGGAAGTCGGCTGCGGCACTGGTTATGTCACCGCCCTGCTAAGCAAAACCTGCCGCAAGGTATTCAGCGTTGATATTCACCAGGATTTTGTTGACACCGCTAGCGCCAATCTAAAGGCCCAGGAAATTGACAACGCCAGTCTAGAAACCGGCGACGCCGCCCAAGGCTGGGATGCCCACGGCCCCTATGACCTGATTTTCATCAGCGGCTCCATCCCAGAGCTACCCGAAGCCTTCCAGAAATCGCTCAATCGAGGCGGCCGTCTGGTGGCTATTATCGGCGACGGCCCTGTGATGCAAGCAACGCTGATCACCCGCTCTGCTGTCGATGAATGGCGTGAAGAGCGTTTATTTGAAACAGAAATAAAGCCACTGGTGAATGCCGCCAAGCCGAACCGGTTTGTCTTTTAAGACTGATTCCAATATTATTGCCGGCCGATATAATGCCAAAGCTGGCAGGTAGGTTATTTTGCGTCAACTAAGCCCCCAACAAGTGCTTGAACTCATCGATAAAAATGAAAACAAACCCGTTCTCATCGATGTTCGAGAAGACTTTGAAAACGAGATCTGTGCCATTGAGGGATCCGTCAACATTCCTTTGCACAAGATTCCTGAGGCCGCAGAAGAGTTGGATCCAAAACAGGAATATATCTTGATCTGCCATCATGGTATGCGCAGTCAGCGTGCCGGGATAATCATGACTTCACTGGGCTTCGATAAACTTATCAATCTGGTTGGTGGCATTGATGCCTGGGCCTGCAATATCGCGCCGGAGATGAAGCGCTACTAAAACAGAAGGTGGCAAATGAATAAACTACAACGGATACTGACACCAGTTATCGTCAGCCTAATGATAAGTCCGATCAGTCAGGCGGAAGATCTGTTACAGATTTATCAAGCTGCCTTGTAGAGTGACCCGGTGCTGCGCGCGCAAAAATCAGCCTTTGACGCAACCAATCACAGTCAACGCCAGATCAAGTCCCTTTACTACCCGAACGTCTCCCTCTCGGCCAACACCACCCGGATTGATGAAGACATCACCTCAAGCAGCAGCTTCATCCCCAGCGGCAGCAACCGTTATGACTCCCGCGCATATTCGCTAACCTTGACCCAAGCGCTATATCGCTGGGACTATGTCAACCAGTTGCGGCAGGCGAAAGCCTCCACCCGCCAGGCCGAAGCCGAGCTGAACCAGGCCTACCAGGACATTATCCTGCGCGTTTCGCAGCGCTATTTTGATGTCTTGGCCGCCAGGGATGGCCTGGAGTTTGCCCAGGCAGAAAAAAATGCCATTTCCCGCCAACTGGATCAGGCTAAACAACGTTTTGAGGTAGGGCTGATTGCGATCACCGATGTCCACGAAGCCCAAGCCGCGTTTGACCTGGCCACGGCCAGCGAGATTGTGGCACAAAATGTCCTGGCCAGCAGCCGTCTGGCACTACGAGAGCTGACCGGAAAACTGCCTGACAAACTGGCAACACTGGGAACCAAGATAGAGCTGGCCATCCCTGAGCCCGCCAGCATTGATGCCTGGACTGAATCAGCCCTGCAACGAAACTTCAGCCTGCTGGCCGCAGAGGCGGCAACCGAAGTGGCACACCAACAACTCTCGCAACAACGCGCCGGTCGCTACCCCGCTATCGACCTGGTTGCCAGCCACAACTACAACAACATTGGCGGCGGCAGCTTCGGCAGCCGTACAACCGAAGACAACCGGATCAGTCTGCAACTAAACCTGCCCATTTACCAGGGCGGTGGTATCTCAGCCGGCATTCGTAACGCCAACGCCCAACTATCGCAGGCCAAAGATTCTCTGGAACAACGACGCCGCGCCATCCAGCGCGAAGCCAGTGACGCCTATCTCAGCCTGCTGGCAGGCATCAGCCAGGTCAAAGCCCTGCAACAGGCAGTAATCTCTTCAGAGAGCGCCCTAAATGCCACAGAGGCGGGGTACGAAGTAGGCACTCGCACCACAGTTGACGTACTGATATCTCGCCGCGAACTGTTCCGGACTCAGCGCGACCTTGCCCGCGCCCGCTACGACTACGTTCTCGCCAACCTGCGTCTACAGCAAGCAGCAGGCGCGCTGGATATCAACGATGTGGAGCAGATTAATCGCTGGATGAACTAAGCTGCTGATCAATCAGAGCTTCCAGCCTGGCCTGAGCACCACGATTTTCTGCGAGCAGTTGTTTTCCCTTGCAAGCCATCTCATTGCGGAGCCCGGCATTTTCAAACAGCTCTGCCACAACCGTTGCCAACTTAGCACTGTCGTCCACCTGACGTGCAGCACCGCGTTCAAGAAACATTTGGCTAATCACAGCGAAATTAAACATGTGTGGACCGAACACCACCGGCACACCTACCGCAGCCGGTTCAAGCAGATTATGCCCCCCTGTTGGCACCAAGCTGCCCCCCATAAAACAAAGATCAGCCGCCGCCAGAAACAGCAGCAGCTCGCCCATGCTGTCGCCAACAAATACTGCCGTTGAATCCAAACAGGGCCGACCTTCACTGCGCCGTATCACCTCACAACCCTGGCGTTGACACAGCTCGACGACAGCATCAAAACGCTCCGGATGGCGCGGCACCAATACCAGCAGCAAATCAGGCTGATACTGCCTAACCTCGGCAAAGGCCTGTAACAGCAACTCGTCTTCACCTGCGTGAGTACTGGCCGCCAGCCATACCGGCCGCTGAGCAAACAGATCACGACGCAATGCCACCCCCTGTTCTATCAAGCCATTTGCCAGACTGAGATCAAATTTTACACTGCCGGTTACCTGAACCAAATCACGCCGCGCACCCAGAGCAATAAAACGCCCGGCATCAACATCACTCTGCGCCGCAATCACAGTGACATTATTCAGCGTACTGACAGCCAGAGCCGAGAACCGTGTATAACCACGGGCGGAACGAGCTGACATACGGGCATTGGCAATGATAACGGGGACATCCTGCCGACTGCAGTGATGAAACAGGTTTGGCCACAGTTCGGTCTCCATCACCACCAGCAGGCGCGGCCGAATACGATTGAGAAAGCGTTTAATGACGCCATTCATGTCATAAGGCATATAGACATGCAGCACCTGCTCACCAAACAATCGTTTCACCTGTTCAGAACCAGTGGGAGTGGTGGTAGTCACCAGCACAGGAGTATCAGGGTTAGCATTAAGCAAATGTTTGATCAGAGGCACTGCCGCCAGCATCTCGCCAACTGAGACCGCATGCACCCAGATGGGGCGCGACTCAAGGGCAGTAACAAATGCAAAACGCTCTGACCAACGCCGCCGATAAGCAGGCGTTTTTCTGCCCCGTCGCCACAACCGCAGCAACACAAAAGGGGTCAACAACATCAATACCAGACTGTAGATAACGCGCATCAATACCTCAAAAACAGCGGCCTAAAAGCCGCCGGATAATATCACACCGCCTGCCACCGACTTGCAACTGACTTAAGCCAGCCCTAAAATACGCGTTTTCGTCGCCCCAGCCCTATCGTGTCAAATTCAGACAAAAATAGTCACCCGAAAAACCTCTATGCTCCACGTCTCCGGCTCAGCCGGATTGGTATGGTTGCCGATCCATCTGTCTGTCCGCTGGCCACGGGAACAAGGGCGTTAAGATGTCCTGCCATGTTACATTTAAGCACCTACAAAAAGTCAGACCAAGATGAGTAATCCCCCCGAGTACAACAGCAAGCAATTGATCAAGCGACTGCTTGGACATGTTCGCCCCTATTGGCGCATCTTTGCCCTCGCCATCGTTGGCATGGTCGGCAGCGCCCTGACCGAAGCGGGCATTCCGGTATTGTTAAAACCGCTGCTGGATGAAAGTTTCGTTTTCGATAATCCCGGCGCAGTCCAAACCGCGATGATTTACCTGATTCTGCTGTTTGTGCTGCGCGGTCTGTCGGGCTTTATCGCCCAAGTGGGAATAGCCTGGGTTGGCCACAAGGTGATCTACGACCTGCGCTGCCTGATGTTTGAAAAGCTGCTGCAGGTGCCGCAAAACTACTACGATGACAACGCCACCGGCACGCTGATTTCCAAAATCACCTTCAACGCCGATCAAGTTTCCAACACCACCACCAATGCCCTGATCGTCATCGTCCGCGACAGCATTACCGTCATCGCCCTGCTGGCCTGGATGTTTTATCTCGACTGGCAGTTATCGCTGGTATTTCTGCTGGTGGGGCCAATCATCGGTTTCATCGTCAAGCGTATCAGCGGCCGCCTGCGCAGCCTGAACCGTTCAGTGCAAGAGAACATGGGAAACCTGACACAGGTACTGGGTGAAGCCAGCAATGGCACCGAGGTGGTGAAGATCTTTGGCGGCGAACAATACGAACAAAAACGCTTCACTGAAGTGGCCAACTGGGTGCGACGCTATAACATGAAAAGCATCACCACCTCAGCGATTAACGTTCCGGTGGTACAAGTGGTCGGTGTGCTGGCGCTGGCGCTGGTGGCTTTCATCGTTTCACTGCAAGTAGAGGCCGACCGCCTCACGGTAGGTGGATTTGTCTCTTTTTTCGGTGCCATGGCAATGCTGTTTTCGCCCATTAAACGTCTAACCAAGGTCAACGAACAATTGCAAAAAGGTCTGGCTGCAGCAGAGTCCATCTTTGCCTTGATCGACGAAAAGAGCGAACCAGATACTGGCAACATCGCGCTGAAACGAGCCAGAGGAGCACTGCAATTGAAGCAGGTAAACTTCAGCTACCCGCATGCTGAAGACAAAGCACTGGACAACATCACTCTCGATATTAAACCCGGCGAGACCATCGCCCTGGTGGGTCAATCAGGCAGCGGCAAATCAACCCTGGTGACATTAATCCCCCGCTTTCACACCCCTGACAGCGGTGAAATCCTGCTTGATGGCCAGCCGCTCAATGAGATCAAACTAAAAGACCTGCGCGCCAATATCGCCTTGGTGAGCCAGAAGGTGGTGCTGTTCAACGACAGCATTGCCGCCAATATCGCTTATGGCAGCAGCAGTGGCGCCAGTAAGGCCGAAATCATCGACGCCGCCCGCGCCGCCCACGCGCTTGAGTTCATCGAAAAACAACCACAAGGCTTCGACACCCTGGTGGGTGAAAACGGCTCACGCCTTTCCGGTGGCCAACGCCAGCGTATTGCCATTGCCCGTGCGCTGCTGAAAAATGCACCGATTCTGATTATGGATGAAGCCACCTCGGCGCTAGATTCACAATCTGAAAAGCACGTGCAGGCAGCACTGGAAACACTGCGCAAAGACCGCACCGCCATCATCATTGCCCACCGGCTTTCCACGATTGAAAATGCCGATCGCATCGCAGTCATGAGCAAAGGCAGGATTATTGAAGTGGGTAATCACCGGGAACTGGTTGCCAGGGACGGTGCCTACGCCGCCCTGTATCAGGCGCAGTTTTCAGACATTAGTGAGACTCAATAATTGATGTAATTATTTTACTGGTGGAACAACCGTCCTTAAAATCGATGATCACCACATCACCGCCATTGGCCTGAACACATTGATGACCAGCAATCTGTTCCACTTTATAGTCACCGCCTTTTACCAATACATCCGGCAATAGACGACAGATCAAACGTTCCGGCGTGTCTTCTGAAAACGGCACCACCCAATCAACACTGCGCAACGCCGCCAACACCGTCATACGATCAGCAACAGCATTAATGGGGCGCGATTCACCCTTTAAACGCCGCACCGAGTCATCATCATTCACAGCGACAATCAAACGGTCGCCCTGTTGTTTGGCCTGCTCAAGATAACTGACATGCCCGGCATGCAAAATATCAAAACAGCCATTGGTCATGACGACACGCTGCCCCAGATCCCTGGCCCGCTGCACGGCATGCAGCAAGGCCTCTTCGGCCAACATGCCGGTGGCAATCGTCGTTTCAGTACACTCATCGGCCTGAATTGCCGCGCGCAACTCATCAATGCTCACCGTCGCCGTCCCCAGCTTGCCAACCACAATGCCGGCGGAAAGGTTCGACAAAGCCGTGGCTTCTGCCAGTGATTGCCCCGCTGCCAATGCCGCCGCCAATACGGAGATCACCGTATCACCGGCACCGGTGACATCAAATACCTCACGCGCCTGGGTCGGCAGATGCAAGGGATCATGGCCTTTTTGCAGCAGTGTCATGCCGCGTTCACTGCGGGTAATCAACAATGCTTCCAGCGCTAAGCGCTCACGCAGGGTTTCACCCTTTTTTACCAGCTCATCATCATTGGCACAGTGACCGACAATGGACTCAAACTCTGAAAGATTAGGTGTCAGCAAAGTCGCGCCGCGATATTTCTCCATCGCCGAGCCTTTCGGATCGATTAACACTGGAATACCGGCACCACGTGCAAGCCCAATCATTGCCTGAACCTGTGCCAAGGTGCCTTTGGCATAATCAGATAAGACCATGACATCACAGTCCGGCAAGGCTTTTTTTACAGCCGCCAATAACCCGGCCCCGGCAAATTCAGACAGCGACTCTTCAAAGTCCATGCGCAACAATTGCTGATGACGACTGAGCACCCGCAGCTTGGTAATGGTCTGCACGTCGGGGTTCAGATCAAAACCACAACTCACCCCCGCGTCTTCAAGCAACTGCTGCATGATGCCGCCAGCCTCATCACGCCCCACCAGGCCATTCACCGCAGCCTTCGCCCCCAGCGTGGCGATATTAATGGCCACATTACCCGCACCACCGGCTCGCGCTTCAAGGTCGTTCACTTTGACCACAGGCACCGGCGCTTCCGGTGAGATGCGTGATGTTGAACCCTGCCAGTAGCGATCCAGCATCAGATCACCAACCACCAGCACCGAGGCATTTTCAAAGGGAGGAATTCGTAACATTATCATCTCAGCTTTTTGAAAACATATTTAAGCAATACACATGAAAGGCATTATACATATCGTTGTGCACAAACCGGCCACTGGAGCAGCATAGAGGCAGGCCAGCTATGCGAGAGCAAACACCGCTGCAAACCAAAACCCTCACCGTAAAAAACGCTAGTGACCGGAAATAATGCGGTAGTACTCGATTGTTCTGGGAATCACACTTCGTTTACGATAACGGTCATTAAATAACGCCAGGGCGGCAATCGCCTTGTCCCAGGATCGAGCATCAGTCAACCCCTGCAACATTGCCTGACTCAGTGACAGCGGGTCAGCCAGCTCAGCAAAACAGGCCGTCTCATCGGTCAGAATTTCACAAGCGCCACCGGTTTTGGTGGTCACAATTGGCAGGCCACTGGCCATCACTTCCAACAGCACAATCCCAAAGGGTGCATCCCTGGATGGCAATACAAACACAGAACCCTGCGCCAGAAATGTTTTGACATCGTCAATCCAGCCGCTGAACACCACCTGCTGACTGAGACCAAGTTCATCCACCAAAGCAACAAGCTTTTCCTTTTCGGCACCGTCACCGCCCATCGCCAGCCGGGCCTCAGGCTGATCCTGCGCCACCAGCTGAAAGGCACGAATCAAATCCTCAAAACCTTTTTTTGGCACCATCCGGCCATAGGCAACAAACACCGGCGCGTCTCTTTTCTCGACTTCCGTCACCGGCTCAAAATTGGAAAAGTTGGGGATTTTATCAATTGCCCTGTCATTCACCCCCTTGCCAAGCAGATAGGCTCGCTGACTTTCAGTGAGCACTAAAAAGGTATTGATATTGCGACAGTATTTGAGCTTGATGTTGTTGTGGGTTGTCACCACTGCGGGCACAGACAACCTTTTTGCAGCATAACCGCCCATCAGTGCGGCACGGGACAAATGGCAATGAATCACATCCGGGGCAAATTGGTTAACAGCTTCGTAAAGCTTAAAGGCAGCGAAAAAATCCCAGTGCGAAAATGGCCGGACATAACAGGGAAAGACATTTTCAACACCTTCCAGCTGATCCTTTTTCGGGAAGCGCCCATCCATAACCGCCTGCACCTGCACACCCTGTTCGGCCAAGCCTTTTACCAGGTCAATGAAAATGCGCTCTGCACCCCCCCAGCCTTTGGACAACATTACCTGAGTGATTTTCACTGTTCAGCCTCATCGGCAAACAAGGTGTTATAGACACCTGCGTTTCCTGCCACCATCGCCGCGATTGAAAATGCTTGATTGGCAATTTGTTTACCCGCCAGTCCCCAGTGCTTTGCCTGTTCTGCATCGTCAAGCAAATACAGCATGGCGGCGCGTAGCTGATCCACATTTTGCGGTTGAACCAGAATGCCATTCTCGCCATCACGAACAATTTCAGGAACCCCCCCCGCATCGGTGCCAATCAAAGGCACACCAGCGGCGGCGGCCTGCAACAGAGAAACACCCAGGCCTTCCATATCAGCAGGATGAACAACCCCGTAGAGACAGGGCAGCACCCGCTCCAGGTCATCACGAAAACCGATCAGGCGAACATTATTCTGCAAGCCCTGCGCCTCAATCTGTTGCTGCAGTTCATCCTTAAGCGGGCCTTTGCCAAACAAAAACACCTGCACTTCAGGGTGTTTTGCCAGCACCTCAGGCAAGGCAGCAAACAGATGGCGATGACCTTTGCGGTGGATTAATTGCGCAATCACCGCCAGCACCCGGGCATTCTCAGGCAGATCAAATTCTTTCAAAAACCAGTCACGCTCGGCAGGGCGATCGAACTTTTCAACATCAACAGCACTGTGAACACAGACCACCTGTTCGGCAGGTACCCCTTCGCTAAGCAAGACGTTGCGAATACCGTTGGAAATAGTAATAACCTTATCAAACAGGCGATACTTTAATTTGGCAATAAAAGGCGGTTCCGGATTATCCACCCGGCGCGACACCACACACCTGGTCTTTTCCAGCTTCGCCGCAACCCCACCCAGCACATCAGCGCCACGACGGCTGTGCAGGTGTACCAGATCAGCCTGTTCAGCTTTGATGATCTTACGCAAGCGGCCAATAAAACCAACATCCAGATCCCCTTTCATGGGAACCTCATAGACCTTGTCCACCACCTCGGCCGCAGCCTTGGCGATAGCACTGCCTTCGGGGCAGACCAATACATTTCTGAACGGTTTTTGCGCCAGACCACGCAATAAATAAAACACCTGTAGCGCACCGCCATAAAGATGCATACCCGCCTCGACATGAATCACGGTTCTGCTCACGTCATCACCTGTTGCAGCGTCTGCATGATCTCATCGATTTCGATCCTGGCCATGCAGGTGAAGTCACCATTGCACACAGGATGACGACGACAAGGCGAACAATCCATTTTGTGATACAGCACTCGGGCATTTTCCCGTGTGGTGTCGGTATAAGGGCAGGTGGAACCAAACAGCGCCACTGTCGGCACATTGAAGGCGATCCCCATGTGGGTCAGGCCGGTATCAACACCCACCAACAACAAAGCATGTTTAATCAGGGCCGCTGTCTGCATCAACGAAGACTTACCCGCCATATTGATAATCTGCGGGTTGGCAGCGGCAATGCGCGCTGCCGCCTCAACATCTGCCGGGCCACCCAGCATCACCACCGGCAGGTTGCGCTCTGATTCAATCTGCTCAGCCAGCACCGGCCAACGCGTTTCAAGCCAGTGCTTTTGTGGCCGGGTGGTAAAGGGACAGATCACGGCGTAGTGTTGTGGTGCAATGACACGGGCAGGAAAGGCATCATCTTCAGCAGACAAAGCAATATCCATCTCAAAATTGCTCACATCCAGCCCCAGCGCCTGGGCCAGAGCATAATATTCAGAACCGATGCGCGGGTTATCGCCCTGACGCGAAATCACCCGCGTCATCATTTTCTCGCTGCCTTCCTTTGACCCCAAACCGATGCGTTGCTCCGCACCGGAAAAATAGGCCCACACCCCACTCTTTAACAAGCCTTGCAGATCAATGGCACAATCGAAATCGTGCGATTTGAGTTTGCTGATAAATAAACGCAGTTCGCGTGCCAGGGTTAAAAATTTTCGCTCAGCCCAAAGACGCTTCCACTCACCCTTGGGCCAGAGAATCACCTCATCGAGTTCAGGATTATTGTTTAACAAGGGCGCTGCCGCAGGCTCCACCAGCCAGCTGATTCTGGCATCGGGATAATGATGCCGCAGCGCCTTGATCAGCGGCGAAGCAAACACCACGTCACCAATAGCACTGAGACGAATAATGAGAATATTTTTCATAACCGCGATTCTATCAAGAATGGCCGCTGAGCAGTTCAACCGGATCAATCAGCGCGGGCGGAGCAGCACCATCCCCTTCAATAAACAGCTTATGCCAAATGGCAAACTGCAACAGGGCAAAAACATTTTTGGTGACATCACCTTTTTGCTGTTGCCGCTCAACAAGCTTTGCCACCCCGGCAGGATTAAACCACTCGCCAATGGCCGGGCTGTTTTGCAGACAGATGGCAACACGCTGTAGATAATCGCCCCGCAACCACTCACCCACCGGCACCTTGAAACCACGTTTCTTCTGCCACAGGTGGTCGCCGGGAACAAAACCACTGGCCCAGCGTTTCAGGAAGGCCTTGCCCTGCTTGCCATCGATCTTGAGTTCGTCCGGCAAAGACAAGCCAAACGCCACCACCCGGTGATCAACAAATGGCATACGCCCTTCCAGGCTCCAGGCCATCAACATACGATCAGCCTTCACCAGCAGGTTGTCCGGCAGTGCCGTTTTCAGATCAACATATTGCATGCGCTGAAGATCACTCCAGTGGGATGGTGTTTCCCGCCAGGCCTGAATAACAGGCTCGCGCCAGGAACGCTCAGTTGCCAGCAACTTATCACCAAAGACCTGATCCGGCAGGCCAGCTCGAAAATTGGCCCCGGTGCGAAAACCGCCAGAGCCGCTGTTAAGCAGGTTCTTTAAACCACGCTCCAGTTTACCGCTGCGATAACGGCCATAACCGGCAAAGGCCTCATCGCCCCCCTCACCGGAAAACACCACCTTTAACTCCTTACCCGCCTCTTCTGCCAGCATCGAGGTGGGCAGGTTGGCAAAGTCACGCATCAACTCATCCGCTGCCCAGACCGTATAAGGCAGGCGTTGCAACATTGCCTCAGGCGTCGGCCGCAACACGCTGTGCTGACTGCCATAATGTTTGGCAATGGTCGCCGCAATCTCCAGCTCATCACCGACACTGGATTTGGGGAACCCCAACGAAAAGGTGCGAATCGGTTCATCTTTATAACGACTCAGCAAACCAAGCAAGGTGGTTGAATCCACCCCGCCAGAAAGAAACAGGCCAAACGGCACATCAGAACGCATGTGCTGAGTCATCACGGTTTCCATCAGGGCATCAAACTCTTCACTCGCCTGTTCAAAACTCTTGGGTTCAGTCTTTACCGCCAGCGCCGACCAGTAACACCAGCGCCTGCTGACACGGCCCTGCTCAACCACCACCGCCTCACCCGGAAAGACCCGTTCAACGCCGTCGAAAATAGTTTCACGACCGCTGCTGTTCTGGTTTTGCAGATATTGCAGCAAGGCAAAAGAATTCACCCTGGCAGATTGCTGCAACAGGGGCAGCAAAGCCTTTATCTCCGAGGCAAAGGCGACACCGTCATCCTGTTGCAGTAAAAACAGGGGTTTCATTCCCAGTTGATCCCGGGCTAAAAGCAGTCGCCGCCGGGTCTTGTCATACAGGGCAAAGGCAAACATGCCATGCAGATGAGACAGACAGTCATCGCCGTACTCGGCATAGGCGTGGAGGATGGTTTCACAATCGGAACGGGAAGAAAACTGATGGCCTTTGGCTTCCAGCAAGGCACGCAGTTCAATGTGATTGTAGATTTCGCCGTTGGCGATCAGAACCAGCCCAGCCTGCTCGGAAACAAACGGCTGGTCACCACCAGACAAATCAATAATGGAAAGACGACTGTGGACAAAACCTATCTTCGCAGCCGCGTAAACACCAACATGATCAGGGCCACGATGTGTCAGGATATTTCCCATCGTCTGCAGCAGCGTCTCACTGACTTGCGACTGCTTTAAACTAAGTCCGGCTATGCCACACATACTCGCTCCATCTCACTACAATCCATTTTACCGAAAGCTGGTCAAGGTTATTTTTGTTTGTAAACGGCCTGCGGCAAAGCCGCCTGTTCTGGCTCTGTTTGATCCGCAATAATAATCGCATAGACGAAGCCAAAAACCACACAAAAGAAAAAGCGCCAGTTGGTGCTGGATAGCTGAAAATCAGCCAGACACCACACCGCAAACAACAGCGACATCCCGATTAAAAAAAAGTAGATATCCTTATCTACCTTGTGCTGCCGGCGAGCCGTTCGCAAACCGGAAAACAGTTGCCAGACCAGCAACAAAAAGATGACACCGCCCACCAGCCCAAAGCGCAGCATAAACTCCAGATAAGTATTA
Organism: Gammaproteobacteria bacterium; assembly: GCA_024277755.1. Taxonomy (GTDB): domain Bacteria; phylum Pseudomonadota; class Gammaproteobacteria; order Tenderiales; family Tenderiaceae; genus Tenderia. The sequence continues at coordinate 34,038 of JAJRUN010000114.1, forward strand.
TGAAAATGGGGAGTGTGTCTGGTCAGATCAGTCTCGGCTGAGAAAAACTGATCCCTGGGGATACCACCACTGCCCCAGCCGATCCAGGGGCGTTCCAGCCAACGTAAAAAACCCTGCTGGTTCATGGCGACTCGAATGGCAAACGAGGGATTGTCTGCCTCTATTTCATCAAACTGGAGCATCATCAAAGCAAAGGTGTCGTCTTTAAACTGCGCCACCCTTTCGTCAAATATTGCTTCATTGCTTTTCACCACCCCAAATAAAAGTGCCACGACAAGCACAACCACAATCAAGGCAACAACACGACCGTTGCGCCACAACGCAACAATCTCATTTCGATAACGCAACAAAAACAGCGGCGGCACAACCACGACAAAAGCCAGCCAGACAATTCTGGTTTGAGTCAGAATAACGAACTCTGCAACAACCGCGACCACCGCCAGCCACAACATTAAACGCACAGCGAATAACCAGCCGGAACGCTTTTCACCAATCAAACGTGGCGCAAACACCAGCAGACCCAACAAACAGCAGGCCAATAACAAAGCGCCAAGTATGGACTGAAACCCAAAACCACAACGACTCACCCCCGCCAGAACATCACACGCCTGCCAGTTGGTATGACGTATCACGGCCAGGGCAAAACCAACCCCAAGCACCAGCAAGGCTGTCCGATATTTATGTTGAAACAATTTTAGTGACCATGCCAGCGGCACAAACAACCACAGATACAACCATTCCAGCGCATCATTAATATGTGCTGGTGTGTTTTCGGGGAATTCATACACCGCCCACAAAGTACGCCCCGCCAGGTAGACAATAAACAGCGCCGATAAAACCAGCACCTTATCCTGCCTGAAGCGTTGCCAGAAAAGAGGAACCGAAGCAACAAATACCACGGTCAAAAGAAAAAAACCAAGATAGCTGCCAGCGGTGCCCAGCCAGGCGAAAAAAACAAACAGAAACAGGCCGGCCAGACTCAGTTTTTTTAGCCCTGTAACGTAGGTGTTATGCCCGTCAATTTTTTTACTGACTTCGTCGGCCAAACTCATTTGAATAATTCCCGCATCAGCGCAACAACAGCATTACAAGGACGACGCTGAAGAATTATTTTGAGCGCCATCAATCATGTTTTTATAGAGCGAAATATATCTGCAAAAATATTGCTCAGGGTGATAACGCGCCAGCATAAATGCTCTCAACTCGTCAGCCTGAAGCGCCATCTTCTCAGGGTCGTTCACACAGGCTAATATTTTTTCTGTCAATGCTGCGTAATCTTTTTGAGGGTAGATAAACGTCTCTTTACCCGTAAGCACTTCAGCCGGCCCACCGGCATCGGAGGCAATACAATAAAGCCCTGCCATTGATGCCTCGATCAAACTAATACAAAAGCTCTCATCGTAACCCTCTTCTGTTCTGACAGAAGGCGTGATGCTCAGATGAAAACCAGACAGCCGATGGGGCAGGTCAGCATGGGCAACAGCACCGTGAAAAACAATATGACGCTGGAGATTTAATTCTGCGGCAAGCGCATTTAACTCATCCCGGCTTGGCCCATCACCGAGAATATGCAGTTCAAAATTATCAAACGTCTGCTTGAGTTTCGCCAGCGCTTTAAAAGCATATTGATGGCCTTTCATTGGTGCCAGCCGACCTAGAATGACAATCTTTAATTTCTGTTTTCCATCCCATGCCAAGGCCCGTTTCATGCCGAGAAATTTTTCATTGACGGTGTTATTCACCACCTTAATCTTATCTCCCGCCAAACCAAGCGAAAGACACTTATCCTTTAAAAATTGACTGGGCGTGGTCATCACCACCCGTTCATTGGCATTGATCTTTAGAAGATTTGGCTTAAAACTTTTTATCTGGGCGGGATTAAGCAGGATGTCACTGCCATGAAATGAAACGACTAAAGGAATATCGATTTGATGCTGGGCAATAAAGTTATTCACACGTATGCCAGAGATGCCAAAATGAGCATGAATGACATCCGGCCTAAACTCAGAGAGAATCGTCCTGAAATGCTCATCCTCGTGTATACGCATCCGCGCAGGGTCAGAAATCTTGTTGAACAACTGCCGAATAGCAGCTGTTTTTTTCAAAACGACCACCGGTTCAAAAGGCCTTTGGTCTATTAAAAGCCTTCTTTTGCAGACCACCATATTCTCGCACTCGCCCCTCGCCTCTAAGCCTGAGACCAAGTCGTATATAAACGTTTCAGATAAAGGCGAAAAACTCGGCACATAATGAAGAATTTTAAACACTCCACACCACCTTAAACTCACACGAAACCAA